>CAJPTO010000028.1 GCA_905373605.1 uncultured Prevotella sp. | reverse complement strand
TAATGTTGTGCCTCGAGTTCCCTTCATAGTTCATTACTTTTTACGTTGGCAAAGTTAGGCGTTTTTTTGCCTGTTGATACTAGTATTTTCGTGCAAAAATGTGTTCTTTTCGGACATGCCTTCATTGGTACATCTTGCATTTTTCTACATTCGGGAGTTGAAAAACATCGATGAAATGGGCTTTTTTTGGTGACATATTTACGGAATTTTGCAAAGGTTAAATTATCTGATAGGTGCTGTTGTTGCTCAACTTTTTATTCCGAAAATATGCTCTTTTTGCGTTTTTAGCATTGATGAAGTGCGAAAAAAGATTGTTTTGTAGCAAATTAAACGAGTGGTGTGTGGCTTTTTGATTAGTCTTGATGGCATTTTTTGCGTTTTTAGATGCTTTTTAGGGCTGTTTGCCCACAACATCCTCGATGGATTGAGTGCGAGATAGCAAAAAATGGTTGGATTAATATTTGTCGGACGGCCAACAATGCTGCACGTTTTAATGTGTTTCTCCCGATTTGAAGTATCAGCAAGTAATAAAACTCATCAGCATCGTTGTCACTTAGCCTTGCTAACCCATGCATTTAGGCTTGCTAACTGATGCATTCAGCTAGGCTAACCCATGCCTTTAGCTAGGCTAACCCTGCACTTCAGTTTGGGATAAGCACCCTCGTTATGGCACACATTGCTTTGCGGTAATTAGCGGAAAAGCCAATTACCACGACAAAATCTTGGATAAAATGATTTGTTTATTACCCCCAAAACGCATGTTTTTGGGGATAATGCTTCAAGAAACGGCAGGACGTTCCGCCATTCCTGTATAACTTCAACAGCCGGAATGCCAATAATGGGATACGCTTTTGTTGCGCTTGTTCGGGATGACAACCCTTCGTCGTGCCAACGAACCCTTCACGGCAGTTGGCGAAGGCCGTTTCTTGTGGTTTTCGGTAAAGCGATATGCAAAACGTATTGGGGCTACTCCTTTTGCCTTACATATTGTGTAGGCGTAATGCCGCATTGGTTTTTGAAAGCCCTAACAAAGTTGGAATAGTCGCTAAACCCACTTTTCTCGGCCACTTCGTGGAAAGGCATGCTTGGATTTCTGTCGATGAGCAGTCGCGCTTTGCGTATTTTCACGCGCATGATGTAGCTCATGGGCGTACAACCCGTAAGAGCCGACAGCTTACGATAGAGCTGACTGTGCGTCATGCCCATCTTTTCTGCCAGTGCCGCCACGTCTGTGTCGCTGTTGTTGTTGAGCAACATGTACACCGAGTCGGTCACTTTGTTGATGAACTTGCGGTCGGCGTCCGTCTGCGGCAGCTCTTCTTCCTTCTCCGAGTCTTCCGGTTTGGCATACTTCTCCCTCAACAATTTGCGTTGTTCGAGCAACTTTTCAACGCGCATTCGCAGTTCCTCTCTGTTGAACGGCTTAGCCAGATAGGCATCCGCCCCAGCTTCCAGCCCCTTCACACGGTCGGTTTCGCTTATTTTTGCTGTCACCACGATGATGGGAATGTGGCTAGTAACCTCGTTGGCCCTAATTCTCCGGCACACTTCCAGGCCGTCAACGCCAGGCATCATCAAGTCGGTGACAATCACATCAGGCACCATTTGTTCCGCCTTTTTCAGTCCTTCGTTGCCATTGTTCGCATAGATGATGGCATATTTGTCGTCAAGCTGTGACCCAATGAACGCCGCAACGTCAGCATTATCATCGATAACCAGCACGCGTTGTGCATCATCGTCGCCCGTTGTGGCATCATGAGGTTCTTCGCCCTCTGTCGGGAGCAAGGGTTTAGGTGTATCATCGGGTTGCTGTTTCAATTGGTCTGCAGGCACACGTGTTTGAGTGATGTCTACGACGATGCGGAAAGTGGTGCCTTTGCCCTCAACGCTTTTGACGTTAATCTCCCCCATCACCGAGTCGATGATTTGCTTCACCAGTGCCAGTCCCACGCCCGTGCCAATCTTTGTGCCATCGTTTTCGGCCTGATAGAAAGGCTCGAACACGTGTGGCAGGCTCTCTTGGGGTATTCCCTTGCCCGTGTCGCTCACGTCCACTATCAGTTTTTGCTCCACGGTGCGTGCCGTTACGCACACCGTCCCTCCCTTAGGGGTGTACTTAAAGGCATTGGAGAGCAAGTTGTTCATCACCTTGTTGACATAGTCTGGCACGAAATCCATGCACACTTCGCCGCAAAGGTCGGCCACGAGATTGATTTCTCTCATGCTTGCATATTGCCGGTAGCTCTCCACGTTCATTTCAATTTGCGCCATGATGTTGCCGTTACGCCATTCGGGGTCGCCCACAGCCGACTTCATTTTCGAGATGTCCAGCAATTGGTTGATGAGCGTAAGGAGGCTGTTGCCTTGTCTTGCGATGTTTTTTGTTTTCTCTCGCGTGTCGGCAGGCACGTTCTTGTCTTGCGAAATGTCTTGGCTTAGTCCGAGGATAACCGTGAGTGGCGTTCTAAATTCGTGGGTGATGTTGGTGAAAAAGTTTTCTCTCAAGGTGCTCATCTTCTTTAGCAGCAAGTGATTTCGTTTTCGCATGCGCCCCGTGTAAACAAGTGTGCCAAGCAAGAAGCCCAACACCACGATGACGAGCGTTCCTGTGTAGAGTATTCCCATCTTTGCCGTTCGTTCAGAGGCCAGTTCTTCTCTTGCCCTGTCCACCTTTTCGCCCTGCATGTGTCGTTCGATGTTGAGGCTGACGCTTTGTATTCGGTTCACCTTTTCGATGTCAATCACGCTGTCTTGCATGGCACTGGCCAGCACATGGTTGGCCAGGGCAGCCCGATAGTCGCCTTGTCTTTCGTAGATGCGGTAGAGTTGTAGGTATACATCGGCCAGATGTTCTTTCGACTTAATCTTCTCTGCAATGGCTTTTGCCCGTTGAAGGTTTTCGAAAGCGGTGGCGACGTTGCCCGTGTTATAGTCGATGCTCACCAGTGCGAGCAGTGGTTGCAGTGCGTGCCACTCGTCTTTCGACTCGCGCAGCTGCTCGTAAGCCGTCTGAAATTCCACATACGCCTTGTCGTAAAGCTTGGCATCCTGGTACATTTCGCCGAACGCCGTGTGGCAAAGGGCCACGCCGAGCATGTTGTTGGCACGGCGATTGAACGACATCGACTGCTGATAGAATGCCCATGCCGTGTCTGTTTTGCCCTGCTTCCTGGCCACCGAGCCCAGGTTGGCAAAGTCGATGGCTTGCCCCACATCGCTTCCCAGCTGTTGTTCGTCGGCCAAAGCAGCGCGCAAGACGCTGTCGGCGCGCTCATAGTTGCCCAAGGTCATGTATATGTTCCCCAGTCCGTTAAGCGATTTGGCGCGGTTTTTCTTGGCTTGCCAGCAAGTGTCGGTACACTCTTCGCTCAGTCGCAGTGCCCTGTAGTGGTAGGTTTGTGCGGCATCCAGCACGCCCAACCTCCGATAATTGGTGCCGATATAGTTGAGAGCCAGCACCCATTCGATGGTGTCGCCCAATGCTTCTGCTTGCTGCAATCCCTTGCTGTGCACGCGAAGCGACTCTTCAAACCGGCTTTCATCGCGCAGTGCCTTTCCCCATTCGCGCAAGGCCACCACGCTGGCCAGCAGTTTGCCCTCCTTCTCCAGTTGGGTTTGCAGCTTAGCCAAGGCCTCAACGCTTTGCGCTTTGGCCACGATGCTGTCGGCTTCGCGCCGTTCTTCGGGCGTAAAGCAGTGGTGTCTGCCCTGGCAGGCAGCCAAAATCAAGATTGTTGTGAGTAGCGTTAACGCCTTTATTGCGTTTTTTGCCGTGTGCCAACACGGCTCAATTGGGATAGTAGAGTGCTCCATAAGCATGGGGTTATGCAAACAAGCCTCTGCAAGCCTTCACTCGGAACGGACTTAACTGCAAAGGCTAAACCGGACGAAATAACACTTGCTGTTCGTTAGTCGAACAAAATTAGTCGATTCTGAACGATTTCGTTCGTGATTTTTTTGCAAAAATACTGATTTTTTTTGACAAATAACGATTTGTTTTGTTAATAGTTGTTCATAAGCTGGGATTTCTTTCCCCCTCAAACGCGCCAGCAAAAACTCATCGCGACACCATGTGCGCATGCCAATCGCCACCGAAACATATGGAAGTGAAAAACTTTGCTTACGTCTTAGCTTGTTGAATAAATAATTGTAACTTTGCGTTTGGTAACAACAGCGGCACAACCGGCATGTCCCTAGACCGCGAAACGCACCGCTTATAATTAAGAACGAAACAACCCAATACACACAGCACATGCGCTATGTAGACGTTATATTGCCCCGTCCGCTTGAAGGTTTCTTCACTTACGCCATTTCTGAAGAGATGGCCAAGGGCGTTAAGATGGGCTTTCGTGTGCTTGTGCCGTTCGCCGCATCGAAGACTTGCACTGCCATGATTGTGCGGGTGCATGACGATAAGCCCGATTTCGACACGCGCGAAGTGCTGCAAGTGGTAGACACCATGCCCATGTTGCTGCCCCAGCAGCTGAAACTGTGGCAATGGATTGCGCAATATTACATGGCACCCATTGGCGATGTGTACACCGCCGCGCTGCCCGCAGGACTGAAAGCAGAGGCTGGTTGGAAGCCCAAGACCGAGGCTTACCTGGCCCTGCCCGACGAGTTTCAGAACGAACGTGCACTGAACATCGCCCTCGACATGCTGCAAGGCGCGCGCCAACAGCTTAAAGTGTTCAACCACTTCTTGCACCTCACCCACTGGGACACGCTAGAAGCCGGCCATACGCAGCAACCTGTGGCCGAAATAACGCGCGTGGAACTGCTAAACGTTAGCGGAGCCAGCAATGCCAACATCAAAGCACTTATCGACCGCGGCTTGTTGCGGCTATATAATAAGGAGGTGGGGCGACTTAACACGGCCAACGGTGCCCCCAACGAAAGCTCCAAGCCCCTTAGCGAGCCGCAACAGGTGGCCTACGACAGCATCTTGCGCCAGTTTTCCGAGAAAAAGGTTGTGCTCTTGCACGGCGTTACCTCGAGTGGGAAGACCGAAGTGTACATCCACCTCATACAAAAGGCCCTCGATGAGGGGCAACAGGTGCTTTACTTGCTTCCCGAAATAGCCCTCACCGTGCAAATCACCTCGCGATTGCAGCGCGTGTTTGGTTCGCGTTTGGGCATTTACCATTCGCGTTACAGCGATGCCGAACGCGTGGAGATATGGAAAAAGCAACTCTCCGACACGCCCTACGATGTGATTTTGGGCGCGCGGAGTGCCGTTTTCTTGCCTTTCCAACGACTGGGCTTGGTTATTGTGGACGAAGAACACGAGGGGAGCTTCAAACAACAAGACCCCGCGCCGCGTTACCACGCACGATCGACGGCCATTGTGCTGGCCAGTTATTACGGTGCATCCACACTTCTGGGCACTGCCACGCCCTCGGCCGAGACCTATTACAATGCCAAGACGGGCAAGTTTGGCCTGGTGCAGCTCACAACGCGATACAAAGACATCGCCTTGCCCGAGATACGTGTGGTAGACATAAAGGACCTTCGCCGCCGAAAGCTGATGAACGGGCCGTTTTCGCCCACATTGCTCGCCGCCGTGCGCGCTGCGCTCGAACGCGGTGAGCAAGTTATCCTCTTCCAAAACAGGCGCGGCTTCGCCCCCATGATTGAATGCCACACCTGTGGATGGGTTCCCAAGTGCGACAACTGCGATGTGTCGCTCACGTTGCACAAGAACATGAACCAGCTCACCTGCCACTACTGCGGCTTCACCTACGCCGTGCCCACCAAATGTCCCAATTGTGGTGAAACCGACCTGCGCGGCCGCGGTTATGGCACTGAGAAAATAGAAGGCCAGTTTGCGCAATTGTTCCCTGAAGCGCGCGTGGCACGCATGGACTTAGACACGACACGCACAAAAAACGCCTACGAACGCATCATACACGACTTTTCCGTGGGGCGCACCAACGTGTTGATTGGCACACAGATGGTTACAAAGGGCTTGGATTTCGACAAGGTGAGCGTAGTGGGCATACTCAATGCCGATGCCATGCTCAACTATCCCGACTTCCGCGCCTACGAACAAGCCTTCATGATGATGGCACAAGTGAGCGGCAGGGCTGGCAGGAAGGGGAAGCGGGGGCTGGTGTTGCTACAGACAACATCGCCCGAACTGCCCGTCATCTCACAGGTGGTGCGCAACGATTACGCCGCCTTCTTCGCCGACTTGCAAGAAGAACGCCGCCTTTTCAAGTATCCGCCTTTCTACAGACTGGTGTATGTGTACCTCAAACACACTCAAGAGCCGGTGGTAGACACGGCAAGTATCGAGATGGGCAGCAGATTGAGACAGATTTTCGGCGAACGCGTGTTGGGTCCAGATAAACCTGCCGTGGCTCGCATCAAGACTTTGTTCATCCGTAAGCTGATATTAAAGCTCGAAACGTCGCTCAATGGGCAGCAGGTTCGCCAAAGTTTGCGCTTCGTTCAGGCTGAAATGGCCAAAGATAAACGCTATGCAACGCTGCATGTGTTTTATGATGTGGACCCGTTGTAGGGAGTAAGGAGTTAGGGAGAAAGGGCTAAAGGAGTAAAGGAGTAAGGAGTAAAGAAGTAAAGGAGTAAGGAGTATGGGAGTAAAGGAGTAGGGGTAAGGAGTTAAGGAGTAAAGAGTAAGGGAGTTATTGAGTTAAGGAGTTAAGCCATGTGTTTTGTTGCATAGTGGCTAATGGTCTAGGTAACTCACAAACTCAACAACTCACAAACTCAACAACTCACCAACTCATCAACTCATCAACTCACAAACTCAACAACTCATGAACTTGTCAAACTAATATAATAACAATCCAATCATGGCATCAACCACAAACAACATAACCCACTGGTGGGAGGCAACGAAAGACTTGCTTGCCCGAAGGAAGCGCGTGGAAGACAAGGAACTGCGTGAAGACTTCCTGAAATACATCTACGAACATGGCAAAACCATGACGCGACAACAGGCGGATGAGGCTGCCAAAGACCTCAATACCAACAGCGAGGGCATGGCTGCCATCGTGGGTGCATTGGTGCTGACCGGCGAATTGGCGGCCAACAGCGAGATTACGCTCACTGAGAAAGGTCGCCAACACGCACTTAGGCTCATACGCGCTCACCGCATCTACGAACAATATCTGGCCGAACACTCGGGATATGCACCACCCGAATGGCACGAAAGGGCGCATCGCATGGAGCATCGCATCAGCGACGACGAGCAAGAACGCATTGCATCGTTGCTGGGAAACCCGCTTTTCGACCCACATGGCGACCCCATACCAACACATTCGCTGGCTGTTGCCGACAAGGGCGTGAGCGGCATGCCCGTTCAGGCGCAGACGTGGTGGCGCATCTTGCATGTGGAAGACGACGACATACAGCTCTTTACGCTCATAACAGAGAAGGGGCTGACCAAAGACTCGGTTATCTTCATCACGCACATCGACAACCTCGCCATCATGTTCAACTACGAAGGCGAACGCTTTTCGCTGCCCGTTACCGCACTCGAGGCCATCAACATGCGGCCGCTAACGCCCGAAGAACAAAATGACTTGCCCGAAACGCAGGTGCAAAGGCTCATACACCTGCAGAAAGGAGAGCAAGCACGCATCGTTGGATTGTCGCCTTCGTGCCGCGGAGCATTGCGCCGACGGCTGCTCGACTTGGGTTTTGTGCGTGGAAGCATGGTGAGCATCGACATGCCAAGCCCACTAGGCAATCCCATTGCCTACGTTGTGCGCGGCTCGGCCATCGCATTGCGTCACGACCAAGCCAAATATGTGCTTGTTCAGCGTACGAATTAATTGTGCGGCGGTGTGTGATTAGTCGCTCAACCCAGCTTGTTGCCGCCTTGGTTTTCTGTCCTTGCACCACATTTTGTTTCTCACGCGCGCGTGCGTAATATATATAGGTGTTAGCAGGCTTGTATATTGGATGTTTCAATCTTGTGCATAAGGTGTTTCTATCTTGTGTATAAGGTGTTTCAAACTTGCATTTCATTGTGCGACAACCATCTCTTAGATTGCAGCCATGCGTAAAAGGCATGGCCTTTGATGCTTATTGTCGTGGTGCTTTATTTCTTCTAGCGTTTCCAGCTCCAATCATTCTTGCTTGTAAGAAACGCTCATCCCAACACCATTTGTTTCATATTCCGGGTGTCTGCCTTATGCCGTACACGTGTACGGCATAAGGCAGACACGTGTATGGCATATGCCAGACACGTGTACACCATATGCCAGACACCTTTATCCTGCATGTCATGCGCCGCAACCGCACCGCCAATGTTGTTGCAACAATCGCGCTTTGTGCAGAGCAAACCTTGACATGGCGGTTCCAAACACGTTCTTCGCAGTGTTTTAAGCATTTGGATGAACAGCCTTCGTGTGCGATTGAAGAATGCAGCAAGGAGCGTAAGCCAAAAGCGGAAGATGAAAGCAAAAAGACAGCAAAAAGCAAAATGGAATAATAAAAAACGAACTTTTGCGCCGTATTTCCATAGCATGCGTTATGCAGATATTTTCATTGGAATGGGATGGCGCAAACGTCTGGTTACCAGTTGACATAAGAGATAAATCAATAATTATTATAATTATCCAACAAAAAGATTCTTTTTGCTTGGAAGATGTCGTTAATTTACATAACTTTGCAAAAGAAGGTATTCCGTTTGCATTGTATACATTGCATGGTTTTATATGCACGATATCAGTTACCGCTTTTTTAACTTGAATTAGATGAAGACATGAAAGAGAAAAACAACAGACTAGAAACATTGAAGCTGCTTATCTCTAGCCAAGAGATTGGTTGCCAAGAAGACCTACTGAAAGCCCTTTCTGCTGAAGGTTTCCACATCACGCAGGCCACACTCAGCCGCGACTTGAAACAACTTAAGGTGGCAAAGGCCGCCAGCATCAACGGCAAATACACCTACGTGCTTCCCAATGAAACAATGTACAAGCGTGTGACAACTCCGCGAACAGCGCGCGAGATGATGAAAGTGTCGGGCTTTCAGTCTGTTTCTTATTCGGGAAACCTGGGTGTGATGAAGACACGTCCCGGCTATGCCAGCTCCATAGCATACAACATCGACAATGGCGGCATAGAGCAGATACTGGGAACGATTTCGGGAAACGACACCATCTTCATCGCTTTTCGTGAACCTTACGACGAAGAAGAGATGACGCGGCGCATGCAAAGTGTTATATCGCAGATGTGAGAAGGCAGATAAGAACCTTGCACCTGATGCCGTTGGCTTGCTTTTTTGCCCACTCACACATGGCATTGGCCGGTGTTGGTGGGCGATTTCCCTTCTTGCCTGCAGCCAGCGCACCCGTTGCACCGCACAAAACGTCAACTTGTGCGGGCAGTGTTTTTGGGGCTATGGCGTGCCAAACGTTTGAGGCAAGCCTGCGGCAGATGTCATTTTGGTGCCGATAACCCGAGAAAATGTGCGAAATGTGAACGAGAAGCATAACGAAAATTTGCTAATTTCACTTTTTTTTATTAACTTTGCACTTGGTTACAAACATCGTAGCCATTCTTTTTCCATGTTGCTGCATTGAAGTTCATTCAGTGGCTTACGCAGCAAGGAAGAGATGGTGCCTGCATCCTTGCGAAAGAACGGCGGGCATTATGTTTCAATCTATTCATGATTAGCGAGAAATTTACTCTCGTTGATAATAAACTCTCTTAAATTTGTGGGGCGACTGTGGCATGTGGATGTAGCAGTCGTCTTTTTTTATGCCTTTTTCTTTGTGTTTTGTGCTATTTCCATTACCTTTGCCTTTAAGTATAGAGAAAAGAATGAAGTCAAAGGATTTTTTCGGCAAACTAACAAGCAGGTATGTGTGGCTCAACCTCGCCGCAATGGCGGCAGTGGTGGTGCTACTTGTGGTGGGCGCAAAGTTCGGCATCGACATCTACACCCACCACGGAGAGTCAATACCCATCCCCGACATCAAGCATAAGTCGTTCGGCGACGCCAAACAAATTCTGGCCAACGCCGGGTTGCTCATCGAAGTGACCGACACGGGATACGTTAGGACGTTGCCTGCCGACTGCATTTTGGAGCAATCGCCCCAACCGGGCGACCGTGTCAAGTCGGGACATGTCATCTATGTGATTGTCAATTCGGGCAATACACCCACCATAACCCTGCCCGACATCATCGACAACAGCTCTATGCGCGAAGCTATGGCCAAGCTCAGGGCCATGGGATTTAAGGTGGGGCCGCCACAATTCATCGTCGGCGAACGAGAATGGGTGTATGGTGCCACCGTTAATGGCCGACATGTGGTGGCCGGTGATAAAATTCCCGTTGATGCCGTGGTGGTGTTGCAGGTGGGAAATGGTTCGCGTTCGGAGGAAGACAGCACCATCGACTATGTGGAACCTAACAACAATGCCTCGCCGGATGAAATGGAAGGCGAGGGAGATGTCGACGAATTCGACGTGGTGTCACCCGCAGATGTGCCACAACGCAACGAAAACTAAGCCGCAATTGCCACTACTGGCTGCCTAATTTCAACAAAAGCAACGCATGACCGACTACATGGAAGAAATAGAAGAGCAGGAAGACGACACAGGACAACTCTACGAGCATCTGCGAATGGTGGTGGATAAGGGGCAAGTGCCCGTGCGCATCGACCGGTTTATGACAGAAAGGCTGCAACATTCCAGCCGAAACCGCATTCAAAAGGCCGCTGACGCGGGCTTCGTGCATGTGAACGAACGCCCCGTGAAGAGCAATTACAAGGTTAGGCCAGGCGATGTCATTACCTTGATGCTGGACAGACCGCACCACGACACCACAATAGAGGCCGAAGAGATACCGCTGGACGTGGTGTACGAAGACGATGCACTGATGGTTGTGAACAAACCGGCGGGCATGGTGGTGCACCCTGGTGCTGGTAATTTCCACGGAACGCTCATCAATGCCGTGGCTTGGCACTTGCGAAACATGCCCTCGTTCGACGCTAACGATCCCGAAGTGGGGCTTGTTCACCGCATAGACAAGGACACAAGCGGCTTGTTGGTGGGGGCTAAGACGCCCGAAGCCAAACGAAAACTGGGCTTGCAGTTCTTTAACAAAACAACACACCGAAGCTATAACGCGCTGGTGTGGGCCAACTTTGCAGAAGACGAGGGACGAATAGAGGGAAACATCGGCCGCGACCCACGCGACAGGCTTCGCATGGCTGTGTTCCCTGTGGGGTCGGAAGTGGGGAAACCTGCCGTTACCCACTATCGTGTGCTGGAACGTTTCGGCTATGTGACGTTCGTGGAGTGTATCCTTGAAACTGGCCGAACGCACCAAATACGCGCTCACATGAAGCATATAGGGCATCCCATGTTCGGCGATGAGCGGTATGGAGGCACGGAAATATTGCGCGGCGAACGCTCGTCTACCTACAAGGCTTACATACAAAACTGCCTGAAGCTGTGCCCCCGCCAGGCTTTGCACGCCCGAACGCTGGGTTTTGTGCACCCCACAACGGGGCAGCAGATGGACTTCAGCTCGCCCATGCCGCAAGATATGGAGCGGCTCTTGGAGAAATGGCGGGGATATGTGAGGGGAAGTAAGGAGCAAGGGTAGAAAGTAGAAAGTAGTAAGGAGTGAAAGTGGAAAGTAGTAAGGAGGAAGTAGTAAAGGAGTAAGTAGTTGTGGAGTAAAGGAGTTAAGCAGTAAAGGTGTTAAGCCGTATGCTTTGTTGTTCAATGGCTGATGTACTTGCTAACTTGTCAACTTGTGAACTAATAACTCGTTAACTTGTGAACTTGTGAACTTGTAAACTCGTCAACTTGTAAACTCGTCAACTTGTAAACTCGTCAACTTGTAAACTCGTTAACTCGTTAACTTGTGAACTTGTAAACTCGTTAACTCGTCAACTTGTTACCTCGTTACCTCGTCAACTGTTCAATTAGATATAAAGATATAATAAGGATATGAAAGATTTGAAGAGAAACATCGCCATCGTATGTGGTGGCAATTCGTCTGAACACGAAGTGTCGTTACGTTCAGCGCATGGATTGTATTCGTTTTTCGATAAGGAGAAATACAATGTTTACATTGTGGACATCGAAAGAATGAACTGGAAAGTGGACCTCGGCATAGGCGAAAAGGCCGAGATAGACAAGAACGACTTTTCCTTTGAACACGAGGGGAAGCGCGTGTTCTTTGATTATGCCTACATCACCATTCACGGCAACCCAGGCGAAAACGGCATCATGCAGGGATACTTCGAGCTTATCGACATGCCCTATTCCACAAGTGGCGTGCTGGTTGAGGCTCTGACGTTCAACAAGTTTGTGCTCAACAACTACCTTCGCGGCTTCGGCGTGAACGTGGCAAAGAGCATTCTGGTGCGCCGTGGCGAGGAAAATGCTGTCAACGAACGCGAAGTGGAGGCGCAACTGGGCATGCCTTGCTTTGTTAAACCCACTGCCGACGGGTCGAGTTTCGGCGTGTCGAAGGTTAAAAACGTGGACCAACTGGCTCCTGCCTTGCGCAAAGCACTCATGGAAGACGACACGGCGGTGATTGAATCGTTCCTCGATGGCACCGAGATTTCTGTGGGATGCTATCGCGTCAAGGGCGAAACAAAGGTGCTGCCTGCAACGGAAGTGGTGAGCCACAACGAGTTTTTCGACTATGATGCCAAGTATAACGGACAGGTGGAAGAGATTACTCCCGCCCGCATTCCCGATGAAACGGCGCGCCGAGTGGCTCAAGAAACGGCACGCATCTACGACATCCTGGGCTGCAACGGCATCATCCGCATCGACTATATCCTCACGAAAGAGGCCGACGGCACAGACAAAATCAACCTCGTGGAGGTGAACACCACGCCGGGAATGACGCCTACGAGCTTTATTCCACAGCAAGTGCGCGCCGCTGGAATGGAAATGAAAGACGTGTTGAGCGACATTGTGGAGAACCACTTCTAATTGTCAACGACGTTACGCACACAATATCGTGCCAACACGCAATAATGTATAACCACAACAGCCTCGCCCCTGAGTTTTTTTTCATAATTAACATTGTAGAATTGTTAGGTCAACGATGTGAATCGTTTTAATTTATTTAATATTTAATAGGGGGTGGGGCTGCTTTTATCATCTATAAAGCATGCCAACCGATAACTATCAAGAGAAATTTGCGCGCATTCGGCCTTTCGATGCCGAAGAGTTGCCCGCCGCTTTCGAACGCCTTTTGGCCGATAAGCAGTTCGAAGCCGTGATTACTTACATCTTCCCGCAATTGCCTTTCTCGGCTTTTGCACAGCAGTTGCGTGCCTGCAAAACCGCTTTGGAAGTGCAGAAAACCTTCGCTTACCCCTTTCTGGCCAACCTCTTGGCCAAGGCTAGCAGCGGTGCCGACATGGATAGCACGGCCCTGGACAGCAATGGGCGCTACACTTTCGTGAGCAATCACCGCGACATCGTGCTTGATTCGGCTTTCCTGGCGAAGTTTCTCATTGACAATGGCTTCTCTACAACGTGCGAAATAGCCATTGGCGACAACCTCCTTTCACTGCCTTGGGTGAGGGATTTGGTGCGTGTTAACAAGTCGTTCATCGTGGAACGCAACCTGCCCATGCGCCAAATGCTGGCTGCCAGCAAGCTGTTGTCGGAGTATATGCACTATGCCATCGGCCAGAAGCACGAGAATGTGTGGATTGCACAACGCGAAGGCCGCGCCAAAGACTCGAACGACCGCACGCAAGAGGCTGTGTTGAAGATGATGACTATGGGCGGTGAGGGCGACATCATCGACCGCTTGGCACAGTTGCACATCGTGCCGCTCTCCATTTCGTACGAATACGACCCCTGCGACTACCTTAAAGCCGCCGAGATGCAGCAGAAACGTGACATCCCGGGATTTAAAAAGAGCGCGCAAGACGATGTGGTGAGCATGCAAACAGGCATCGTGGGCTATAAGGGTGGCATTCATTACCACTGCGCCGCGTGCATAAACGGCTTCCTCGATACGCTTAATCGCGACATGCCCAAAGGCGACTTGTATGCCGAAGTGGCGCAACACATCGACCGTGAGATATATCGCAACTACCGTATCTACCCCGGAAACAGGGTGGCTTTGTACCTGCTAACAGGCGAAAAGACGGCGGACAATGCCTTTACGGCCGAAGAACAGGCCACGTTCGAGGGCTACTTGGAGGGGCAGTTGGCCAAAATAACGCTGCCGAAGAAAGATGATAGCTTCTTGCGAACGCGACTTCTTGAGATGTATGCCAACCCTTTGATAAACCAGCGCACTGCCTTATGATTGTCGCCAAGCTTAAATTGCGTGCTGTTAGGGTGTGTATGGTCGTGGCTTTCGCCGCGACGGTTGCCGCTTTTGCCCTTTCGGCATGCAACACACACAGCTACGACACGGGCGATGGCGGCAATTCGTACCTGCAAGCCCACTTCGCAGAGGTGCATACCGCAAGCAATGGCACGTTGCTTTTCGCTGAAACCGATGAGGGCGACACGCTCCGGTTTCCGCCAAACACGAAGAATGAGGCGTTGGCAAAAGGCGATAGCGTGTATCGGGTGTTGTTTTATTTCGACCAACGTGGCACGAACATCAATCCCCGGGGCATCGTTCCGCTGCCCGTTGTGGCTCTCTCGGACAGCACAACGCTGCCTACGGACCCTGTTACTTTCGAAAGTGCGTGGGTTAGTAAGAACAGGAAATACTTCAACATCGGCTTTGCCATAAAGGTGGGACGCAGCGATAAACCCGACCGCCGACAACGGATAGGGGTTGTTCGCGACTCGCTTGTGGTTTCGGCTAGCGGCCAACACACCTTATATATGCATCTCGTGCACAGCCAAAATGGCGTTCCGCAGTATTATTCTCAACGTGTGTACATCAGCGTTCCCCTCAAGACACTGCCTCCCAACACCAGATTTGTGTTCAAAGTGAACGACTATCGCAGGGAGATACGTGTGGAAAGAGGTTTTTAAGTTTCTGAGTTTCTGGGTTAATGATTTTTGAGTTGAGGCCGTTTTTTGTTTCGGGCATTGGGAATGGGTTTGACTCTTTAATGCAACCATCGAGCTCATGAACTCAAAAACAGATTAACTTATGGCTGGTTCTAAAAATTGCCTTTGCTATATTTTTAGCTTTTATCTGGCAGATTTCGTTTACGGTTGAAGGGGCATAGTGTACTATGCGACTAAAAGAGTAAGCGAAATCTGCCAGATAAAGGCTAAAAGACGGCAAAGAGCTAAATAATAAAAAGGAAATGAACTCTTGCGTGGAATTTTTAGAACCAGCCTTATAACACACAAAAACTTATAAACTCATAAACTCAACACTCCACACATATGCTTTCCAAACAAGTAAACGGCAAAGGTCCGCAATGGGGCCGCAATTGTTATTTCTCAGAGAATGCCACAATCGTGGGAAACGTAACGATGGGCGATGATTGTTCGGTGTGGTTTTGTGCCGTGCTTCGAGCCGATGTCGACGGAATACGCATTGGCAATCGCGTAAACATCCAAGATGGCGCATGCGTTCATCAGTCGGCTGGCGCACCAGTAATCATCGAAGACGATGTGTCTGTGGGGCATAATGCCACCATCCACGGCTGCATTCTTCGTCGTGGCTGCCTCATTGGCATGGGTGCAACGGTTCTAGATGCCGCCGAAGTGGGCGAGGGAGCAGTGGTTGCGGCTGGTGCCGTGGTGCTTCAAGGCACGAAGATTGGGGCAAACGAACTGTGGGCAGGCGTTCCTGCAAAGTTGATTAAGCGCACTTCGCCCGGTCAAGCCGAAGAATTTGCCAAGCATTACATGGAGATAAAGAAATGGTATTAAGGCATCCTAGGGGCTAGAAGGCCTAGAGTGCCTAGCGATCCTAGGTTTCCTAGAAACTCTAGAAGGGCTAGAAAGCCTAGCAACCCTAGGTTTCCTAGGGGCTAGAAAGCCTAGAGTGCCTAGCAATCCTAGGTTTCCTAGAAACTCTAGAAGGGCTAGAAAGCCTAGCAACCCTAGGCATCCTAGGAGCTAGAAAGCCTAGAACCCCTAGCAATCCTAAGCTTTCTATCCCCTCTAGCAAAGCAATCGCCTCATCTTCCTGCTTCTAAAGGCTTCGTTGCCTCTTTAAGCCACACGGTATGTTCGCGATCCAGGTGTGGTGCGAGCGTGGTGTACACCATGCGATGATAGCTGTTAAGCCATTCAAGTTCCTCGGGTGTGAGCATCGAGGGCACAATCGGCGTAGTGTCGATGGGGCAAAGCGTCAGCTCGGTAAACTGCAAGAAGTCGCCGAAAGCCGTCGATTGGTACGGGACTGTAAGCAAAGTGTTCTCTATCCTGATGCCAAATTTGCCTTCAACATACAGTCCAGGCTCGTCGGTTATGGTCATTCCGGCATGGAAAGGAGCAGGCCGCCACTGCATGCGAACCTGTTGTGGCCCCTCATGCACGTTGAGATAAGCCCCAACACCGTGGCCAGTGCCATGCAGATAATTCATCCCTTCGCGCCAAAGCGGCAGTCGAGCCGTGGCATCAAGCTGCGTACCCGTAGCCCCATCGGGGAACTTCAGCATCGAAAAGTCGATGTGTCCCTTCAGCACAAGCGTGTAAGCCACCCGCTGTTCCTCTGTAATCTCGCCCAGAGCGATGGTCCTTGTGATGTCTGTTGTGCCGTCTTCATATTGTGCGCCGCTGTCGATGAGCACCAATCCGCGCGGTTCAACGGGTATGTTGCTTTCTGGTGTGGCCTCGTAATGCACGATGGCACCATGCGCTTCGTAGCCAACGATGGTTTCAAACGACTTTCCCCTGAACAACGGTTGCTCGGCTCTTAGCGACGTTAGCTTCTCATCAAGGCTCATTTCTGTTTCTCCTCCGCGTTCCACGGCAGGCTTCAGCCACTTCAAAAACTTCACCATCGCGATGCCGTCTTTCAGCATTGCGCTTTGGAACCCCCGTATTTCGGCCTCGTTTTTCACCGCTTTCATCGCCGGAACAGGCGAAGGCTGCAAGACAATCTCTTGGCAAGTGAGTTTTTTTGCCAACGTATAATTCGTTGTGTCGGGGTCGATCAGGATGTTGTACTCGGCATAACGACTCAGCCCCTTGGCCACATCGCCGTAATCTTCCACATTGATTTGCTGCAATTCCAAGTAGGTTTTCACTTCATTTGTCAGCTTCTCCTTATTAATATATAAGGTGGTACGGCTGGGCTCGATGAGCAGATAGGCCACAAAGACGGGGTTGCATTGCACGTCAGTGCCGCGAAGGTTGAGCGTCCAAGCCACATCATCAAGCGTGCTAATCAGCGTTCCGTCGGCATGTGCGGTTAGCAATGCGCGCCTAATGCGTTCAATCTTATGCCTTGTTTCTTCGCCCGCCAGGTGCAAGGGTTGCAGCTCAACGCTGTTGGTAGGTATCTCGGGGCGGTCTGTCCATATCGTTTTCAGCGGGTCCCAGTTGGTTCTAAGTGTCAGTCCGCCCAGTTTTCTCAGTTCTGCTTTCAGCGTATTCACCTCGTTCAGGGTGTTCACCATGCCGTCAAGTCCCACTTCAGTGTTGTCGGTGTGTCGCAGTTTGTCGGCCAACCATTCTGCAATCGTGGGTGTTTGCGGCAGTCCGGCCTTCATTAAGGTAAATCCCGAGCCCTCCAATTGCGTTTCTGCAGCGATGAAGTATCGCGAGTCTGTCCACACGGCAGCATCATCCAGTGTCACCACAGCTGTTCCAGCCGAGCCATTGAAGCCCGAAATCCACTCGCGGCCCTTCCAATGTTCGGGTACATATTCGCCCGAATGCGGGTCGGTGCTTGGAAAGATGAAAGCAGCCAAATGCTCCCTGCGCATCAAGGTGCGCAAGGCGTCAAGTCGTTGTTCGATTGTTTTCATGTCTAGTGCTTTTAGTTTCATTGTTTAAAGGGCATGTTACGCCACTATTTGCTCGCCTTTCCTTGTAGGATGGCTTGCATTCCCAGCTTGCAAACAAACCCTTAACATGCGGCTAAGTTATGAAATAAATCTGAAAAACACAGCCTTTCCCACCACTTTTGTCAGCTCTAAGTAACAAAAACCATGTTTGTTTAAAAAATATAACAAATTAAAGGGTGTGTAAGATGCGTGCCTTACCAGATTTTTTGCTACCTTTGCCCTAGCAATAACGCGAAGTTACTTTAATCAAAAATCAAATATAATTATGGAATTTCTAACAGATGAGAAACTAGTTATCGTCGGTGCAGCCGGCATGATTGGTTCTAACATGGCCCAAACAGCTGCCATGCTTGGCCTTACCCCCAACATTTGCCTTTATGATGTGTACGAACCGGGTTTGGCTGGCGTTACAGAAGAGATGCGCCACTGTGGTTTTGAAGACGTAAACTTCACCTACACCACCGATGTTAAGGAGGCTTTCACCGGTGCAAAGTACATTATCTCCTCGGGTGGTGCGCCACGTAAGGAAGGTATGACGCGTGAAGACTTGCTCAAAGGCAACGCCGGCGTGGCCGAACAACTGGGCAAAGACATCAAGACTTACTGCCCCGATGTGAAGCATGTTGTGATAATCTTCAACCCCGCCGACATCACGGGCTTGGTAACGCTTATATGGTCGGGATTGAAACCCTCGCAAGTGTCTACGCTTGCCGCCCTCGACTCTATTCGCCTTCAAAGCGAATTGGCCAAGCATTTCGGCGTTCCACAGAGCGATGTTACGGGTTGCCGCACCTATGGAGGCCACGGCGAGGCTATGGCAGTGTTTGCTTCTACGGCCAAAGTGCAGGGCACACCGCTGCTCGAACTCATCGGCACACCGAAACTTACCGCTGAACAATGGGCCGAAATCAAGCAAAAGACGGTGCAAGGCGGTTCAAACATCATCAAGCTTCGCGGCCGCAGCTCGTTCCAAAGCCCCGCTTACGTGTCGGTTAAGATGATTGAAGCCGCAATGGGTGGCGAAGAGTTCGCATGGCCCGCCGGTCGTTATGTGTCGTTTGCTGGCATCGACCACATCATGATGGCGATGGAAGTGAGCATCACCGAGAAAGGTTCGGCTTACGAAGAGGTTGTTGGCACGGCCGAAGAGATGGAAGCTTTGAAGAAAAGCTACGAACACTTGGTAAAGATGCGCGAAGAGGTTATCGCACTTGGCGTTCTTCCTCCCGTAGAGAAGTGGAGCGAAATCAATCCCAACCTGAAGTAAGGTTGCGTTGAGTGTTAGGCTAAACGGGTGGCATAAAAGAAGTTAAGGAGTTATTCTTGAGGAGTTAAGGAGTAAAGTAGTTAAGGCGTTAAGGCAAATGCTTTGTTGCAGAGTAGCTAATGGCCTTGTTAACTCGTTAGCTTGTTAACTTGTCAACTCGTCAACTTGTTAACTCGTCAACTAACAACCTTGTTAACTTGTCAACTCGTTAACTAACAAAAGAGCATTTAGACATTCATCCCCCCATCGCATACTGCATGCGATGGGGGTGTTTTGTTTCATTTGGGCCACCTAAGCATGCACTTTGTGCAAATGACACACGTAAACAAGCTTGTGTAAGCACATTCTTCCTCGCGAATATCCCAGTTGAAACATCCCTCAACCATGCTCTTGCAATCCCCTTAATCCTTTCTCCGCCGACCTTTTCTTTCTCTTAGTCATCGGGCATGCAACCATTTCTTTGACCTTTCTAGTCCTCCTTTTATGTAAAAGAGTTTGCTAGTTAAGCATAAAAATGGTAATTTTGCAACGATTAGTGGCCAAGCGTGCCAACAACTGCCTTTCGCAGCTCGCACAAAAAGCCCAAATCACCAGCAAACGAATAAACAGCCGTCCCTTAACAGCGGCACTTCGCACCCTAAAACGAATGCCGCACCACAGGGAACAACCTATTATATACATAGATTATATGTCTGAAAGAAAAGTGAGGGTGCGCTTTGCGCCCAGTCCCACAGGGGCTTTGCACATTGGCGGAGTGCGTACTGCACTCTACAATTACTTGTTTGCCAAGCAACAAGGGGGCGATTTGGTGTTCCGCATTGAGGACACCGACTCGCAACGCTTTGTGCCTGGTGCCGAAGAATACATCATCGAGTCGTTCCGTTGGTTGGGAATTAAGTTCGACGAAGGCGTTACCTTCGGCGGAGAATACGGCCCTTACCGACAAAGCGAACGAAAGGAAATCTATAAAAAGTATGTAGACCAACTGCTCAATGAAGGAAAAGCCTACATCGCTTTCGACACTCCCCAAGAGCTTGAGGCCAAAAGAGCCGAGGTTAGCAACTTCCAATACGATGCACATACGCGCAACCAAATGCGAAATTCGCTCACCATGCCTGCACAAGAGGTGGAGGATCTCATCACCGATGGCACGCAATATGTGGTGCGTTTCAAGGTGATGCCGGGCGAAGATGTGCATGTCAACGACATGATTCGCGGCGATGTGGTGATTAAAAGCGACATCCTCGACGACAAGGTGCTATACAAAAGTGCTGACGGGTTGCCCACTTACCACCTCGCAAACATCGTAGACGACCACCTGATGCTCATCACCCACGTCATTCGTGGCGAGGAATGGCTGCCCAGCGCACCCCTCCATGTGCTGCTTTACAAGGCCTTTGGCTGGGCCGACACCATGCCGCGCTTCGCCCATTTGCCCCTGTTGCTTAAGCCCGAGGGCAAAGGTAAGCTCTCGAAACGCGACGGCGACAGGCTGGGTTTCCCCGTCTTCCCACTCGAATGGCACGACCCAAAGACGGGAGAAGTGTCTTCGGGCTACCGAGAAAGCGGATATTTCCCCGAAGCCGTAATCAACTTCCTCGCGCTTTTGGGCTGGAACCCCGGCACCGAGCAAGAACTCTTCACCTTGCAACAGCTTGTTGAGGCCTTCGACATCAGCCGTTGTTCCAAGGCCGGTGCGAAATTCGACTACCAAAAGGGCATTTGGTTCAACCACGAATATATATTAAAGAAGAGCAACGAAGAGATTGCAGGGCTATTCGCACCGATGGTGGCCAACAATGGCGTCGACGAGCCTATGGAACGCATCGTTGAGGTGGTGGCCATGATGAAAGACCGCGTGAACTTCGTCAAAGAGCTGTGGCCCCTTTGCTCGTTCTTCTTCATCGCCCCGCTCGAATACGATGAGAAGACGGTGAAGAAACGCTGGAAAGAAAACTCGGCAGAGGTGATGACAGAACTTGCCGAGGTGCTTGAGTCGCTTTCCGACTTCTCCATTGAGGTGCAAGAACGCGAGGTCTTTGCTTGGGTAGAACGCAAAGGTTACAAGCTTGGCGACGTGATGAACGCCTTCCGGCTCGCTCTCGTGGGCGAAGGCAAGGGCCCGGGCATGTTCGACATCAGTGCTTTCCTGGGAAAAGACGAAACGTTGGTGCAAGGGCATTGCAGGGCTTTGTTGTTGCCTTGCGGTGCCGTTGCG
>CAJPTO010000027.1 GCA_905373605.1 uncultured Prevotella sp. | reverse complement strand
TCATTAACTGCAAAGTTAGTGTTTTTCCTTTACAATGTGTGCATGCATGGTTGGTTTTATTTGCATTTGGTGCAAAAAATAAAATCCCCATTGTGGAGCACAAGTGTGCAAGCACAGTGCTTGCATGCCTCATTGTGCGCCACGATGGGGATAGTAGTGTTGTGTGCAGTGATGCGATGTGCGCGTTACATCACGCCTCTTTCACGTAGTTTTAGCTGCCAGTTCCACGCCGAGCGCAGCGTATCTTCGATGTTGGCTTCAGCTTTCCATCCCAACACGTTGTTAGCTTTGTCGGGATTGGCCCACACCTTTTCGATGTCGCCTTCGCGGCGTGGTGCATAGCTCCAGTTAACCTTAACTCCCGTGGCCTTTTCAAACTTGTCTACCACCTCGTATGTACTCAGTCCGCTGCCAGTTCCCACGTTGAAGTATTCGATAGCGTCGGTATCCATGTCCAACACCCTTTGCATAGCCTTGACATGAGCCTTGGCCAAGTCCACCACATAGATATAATCGCGAATGCAAGTGCCGTCGGGCGTGTCGTAGTCGTTGCCGAAAATCTTCAATTCCTTTCTAATGCCCATTGCCGTTTGTGTAACGAAGGGGATGAGGTTGTTGGGAACACCATTGGGAAGTTCGCCGATGAGGCCCGTGGGATGTGCTCCGATGGGGTTGAAGTAGCGCAATATGATGCTCTTGATGGGCGCGCCGCTGTGGATTGTGTCGCGTATAATCTCCTCGTTGATTTGTTTGGTGTTGCCATAAGGGCTAAGTGCCACCTGTATGGGTGCATCTTCGGTTACGGGCAGATGCTCTTTGGTGGGTTGTCCGTACACTGTGCAGCTCGAAGAGAAGATAATTCCCTTCACACCATAAGCAGGCATCAGCTCTAGGAGGTTGATGAGCGAGTCGATGTTGTTGCGATAATAGAGCAAAGGCTTCTCAACACTCTCGCCCACAGCCTTGGAAGCGGCGAAATGGATGATGCCTTTGATGTTCTTATACTTTGCAAAAACGGCCTCAAGGGCTTGTTTGTCGCAACAGTCCACCTTTTCGAAGGCGGGTCTAATGCCGGTAATCTGCTCGATGCCGTCTACCACTTCTGCGTTAGAGTTCGACAGATTGTCTACGATGACCACTTCGTAGCCGGCTTGTTGCAGCTCCACGGTGGTGTGCGAGCCGATAAATCCGGTTCCGCCAGTTACCAAAATCGTTTCTTTCATTGTGTTTGAGTTTATGGGTTTTTAGTTGGTGAGTTGATGAATTAACGAGTTTACAAGTTGGCAAGTCAACGGCTTGACAAGTTCACGAGCAGCATAAACCTTAGTATTGCCGTTCGCCGAAGATACTGGTTCCCACGCGTACCATAGTACTTCCGCACTGAATGGCGATGGGATAATCGTGACTCATGCCCCAACTCCGTTCCTTAAAGGCGGGGTCGTTGGCGAAATGCAGCGTCTTCATCTCGTTGAAGAACTGCCATGCCGTGTTGAACTCCGAGCGAATTTGTTGCTCGTCGTCCACGTTCGAGGCCATCATCATCAGTCCGCAGATGCGCACATGACTTAGTTTTCGCCACTCATCGCCGGCCAACAATTCGCGGCAAGCATCGAGGGTGAAGCCATATTTGGTGGCCTCTTCGGCCAAATGAAGTTCTAGTAACACGTTGATGACGCGCCCGCAACGTTCTGCCTGCTTGTCTATTTCGCGCAAGAGCTTCAGGCTGTCCACCGCTTCAATCATGTCGATGTAAGGAGCGATGAACCTCACCTTGTTGGTTTGCAGGTGCCCGATGAAGTGCCAGGCGATGTCTTTGGGCAGTTCGTCGGCCTTGCGGCTAAGTTCTTGTTCATGACTTTCGCCGAAGATGCGCTGTCCCTGTTGGTATGCGGCCATCAGTTCCTCGTTGGGATGGAACTTACTCACCGCCACGAGCTTCACCTCGGGTGGCAAACGCTTCACCACGCGCCTTAAGTTGCCTGCCACATCGGTAGCCATTGTTATTCCTCCTCTTTGTTTTTAGAGTCTTCTTCGTATTCAGGCTTGTCGTCTTTTGCGGCTTTTGTCGTTGCCACATGTTCGTATACGTCCATGATGAGCGTTTCGGCCACGCTGGCGATGTCGTAAGTAATCATGGTGTTGCCCATAACACTGTCGATATGCTTCACTGCGCCTTGCAAGCTAGCGGCTTGCACCAGGTAGTTGACGTTGGAACGTTTCTCCTTTTCGGTTTTCTCGTCGAGCGTAATAAATTGCAGTTTGGCCTTATACCACTTGTCATCGTTGTCGTTTTCGCTGAAAAACACCTCTTGATAAGGCGCGGGTTTGATGCCCGTAATCTTAAAGTCGCCGGCGATGAAGGCCGACATCTCCTCGATGATGGCGTTTTCGGCCTCGGTAAAGCTCAGTGCGTCTACCACATATTGTTCGGTAATGGGCTTCAACATGCCGTCGTCCATCGTCTTGTCGTACCTAATCTTGGTTTCAAACCAGTCTGCCGTTCTTTGTCTCATGCTATTTATGCTTATTTATTTTTAGGGGCAAAAGTAACAAAATAATCCGTAAGGCACAAAAAAAATGCATCTTATCTAAATAAACTTACGCCGCGGCACTTGCTTTTCCATTAAAATTCGATAACTTTGCAAGTCACGATAAAAAACAAAATCATTATGCCTGAAATATCAGTACGCGGATTGGAGATGCCACAATCGCCCATTAGGAAGCTCGTTCCACTGGCCGTAGCGGCCAAAGCGCGCGGAACGAAAGTGTATCACCTTAACATTGGCCAGCCCGACTTGCCTACGCCGCAGGTGGGGCTAGACGCATTGAAGAACATCGACCGCTCTGTGCTGGAATATTCGCCCTCGCAAGGCTACCTTTCTTACCGCGAGAAGCTCGTAACCTATTATAAGAAGTACGACATAGACGTGACACCCGATGACATTATCGTTACATCGGGCGGGTCGGAAGCCGTGCTTTTCGCCTTCATGACCTGCCTGAACCCCGGCGATGAAATCATCATTCCCGAGCCTGCCTACGCCAATTACATGGCTTTCGCCATCTCGGCTGGCGCCACCATCCGCACGATAGCAACGACCATAGAGGAAGGTTTCGCGCTGCCTAAGGTGGAAAAGTTTGAGGAACTGATTAACGAGCGCACCAAAGGCATACTTATCTGCAACCCAAACAACCCAACGGGTTACCTTTATACACGCAGCGAGATGAACCAGATACGCGACTTGGTGAAGAAGTACGACCTTTACCTTTTCTCGGATGAGGTTTATCGTGAATATATCTATACGGGTTCGCCCTACATCAGCGCATGCCACTTGGAGGGAATAGAGCAAAACGTGGTGCTCATCGACTCGGTTTCGAAGCGTTATTCCGAGTGCGGCATACGTGTTGGCGCGCTCATCACGAAGAATGCCGAAGTGCGTGCGACCGTAATGAAGTTCTGTCAGGCGCGCTTGTCGCCGCCATTGCTGGGACAAATCGTGGCCGAGGCATCGCTCGATGCACCCGATGAGTATTACCGAAGCGTGTACGAAGAGTATGTAGAACGCCGAAAATGCCTCATCGACGGGCTAAATCGCATACCAGGTGTCTATTCGCCCATCCCTATGGGGGCGTTCTACACCGTTGCGAAGCTGCCAGTGGACGACTGCGAACGCTTTTGTCGCTGGTGTTTAGAAGAGTTTAGTTACGAGGGCGAAACGGTTATGATGGCTCCTGCCGCTGGATTTTACACCACGCCAGGTGCTGGTTACAACCAAGTGCGCATAGCATATGTGCTCAAGAAAGAAGACTTGCAACGCGCTTTGGTGATATTGCGAAAGGCACTCGAGGCTTATCCCGGACGTGTTGACGAGGGATTAACAGGTCAACAATAGACTTAGGGGCATGTACAGCATGCAATATTAGCGATGTTGCACTTGCAAAACAGCCGCAACTTGTTAACTCGTCAACTTGTTAACTTGTCAACTAATGGTGAAAGAGTGAAAAGGTGAAAAGGTGAAAAAATGGCTAACGCCCATCAACTTGTCAACTTGATAACTCATTAACTTGTCAACTCGTTAACTGGTAAACTCGTCGACTTGCCACTTGTTAACTCGTTAACTCGTCAACTTGTCAACTTGATAACTCATAAACTCATCAGCTAGTGAACTTACCTTTCTTTCTTGCAAAGCGCATTTACACCAACAACACCGACAAGACACGTGTAGACAGGCCGGCCATACGCATCGCCATAGCCGGTGTTGCCGTGGGATTGGCCGTTATGCTGGTGTCGGTAAGTGTTGTCTTTGGCTTCAAACACACCATCCGAGATAAGGTTA
The DNA here is from genome assembly GCA_905373605.1 of uncultured Prevotella sp. Classification (GTDB taxonomy): domain Bacteria; phylum Bacteroidota; class Bacteroidia; order Bacteroidales; family Bacteroidaceae; genus Prevotella. The sequence goes on along the minus strand of CAJPTO010000027.1, from coordinate 17,335 downwards.
TTGGCTTCGGAAGCCACATACAAGTGGCCAATTTCATGACCCTTCAGGCTTCAGAACAATACCCCATACAGATGGGCGACTCGATGTTACGGGTGCTACGCTCCATTCCTGGCGTGCGCCATGTGCAACGTTACGCCATTAAACAAGGCATACTGAAAACCGACAACGACTTTCTTGGCGTGGCTTTTAAGGGTATTGCGGCCGACTACGACACCACTTTCATCCACCAAAACATCGTTGCTGGCTCCATACCACACTTCTCTGATAGCGTGGGAAAACAGCAAATGGTGATTTCGCAGGCCATTGCCGACCAGCTAAACCTGAAGTTGGGCGACAAGGTTTTTGCTTATTTCATCGACAATTCGGGCGTTAAGGCCCGGCGATTTACCATCGCCGCCATCTACCAAACCAACCTTTCGCAATACGATAAGGTGACATGTTTCATCGATTTCTACACGGCGGTGAAGCTCAATGCATGGGAAAAAGACCAAGCTACGGGTGCAGAACTCACCGTTAACGACTTTAATCGCCTGGACGAAACGGCCCAACGCGTGGTGGATAAGGTGAACAGAACCCTCGACAGCTATGGCGAAACCTATGCTTCGCAAACCATTCAGGAGATGAATCCGCAGATATTCTCGTGGCTCGACCTGCTTGACCTCAACGTTTGGATTATTCTTGGGCTGATGCTTTCTGTTGCTGGGGTAACGATGATTTCGGGTTTGCTCATCATTATCTTAGAACGCACGGCCATGATTGGTATCCTTAAGGCTGTGGGGGCGCGCAATGTAACCATCCGCCGCACCTTTCTTTGGTTCGCCGTGTTCACCATTGGCAAGGGAATGCTCATCGGAAACGCCCTCGGACTGGGCATTATCGCCCTGCAACACTTCACTGGACTGGTGAAACTCAACCCTGCAACCTATTATGTAAGCACCGTTCCCGTAGAGTTTAACGTCGTGGTGTGGCTTCTTCTCAACATCGCAACGCTTGTCATCAGCGTCTTCGTGCTCATCGCGCCCAGCTATTTGGTGTCGAAAATTAATCCTGCGGCTTCGATGAGATATGAATAAAGGTGAAAAGGTGAAAAGGTGAAAGGGTGAAAAGATGGCTAACGCCCAATAAGGATTAAAAGAAGCCCCACCCCCAACCCCTCTCCAAGGGGAGATGGAGAGTAGTATGCCTCGTGAGTTATCTGTGAAATGGCAGATAGAGTAAGGAAGGGCAACAACAAAGCATCCGTTTATCACCCATAACATGTTTTTATGTCCTTCTGTCAAAAGAACATGTAATTCTGTTAAAAAAGACAGACTAAGAGGTGAAAAGACGGCTAACGCCCCCAACTTGTCAACTCGTCAACTTGTTAACTCGTCAACTAAGAAGGTGAAAAAACAGCTAACACTATCATGATAATAGGTGTATGTCTTGCAGGTTTATTCTGATAGTCAAACAGGCATTTATCACAATGTTCACAATACATACCACTCCCCTCTCCCTTTGGAGAGGGGCTGGGGGGTGAGGCTTATTTTTCACCCTCCCATTATATTGCCTTTCACCCCTTTTTTATTCATCGTCCATCGCATCCCAGAAATCTCTATCGAGTTTCATCACTTTGAAAACCCGCTCCGTTTGCAGGCCCAGTCCGCACTCGTAGATATATTCCGTGAGCTGTTCGCCGTTGATGAGTATGATTGTTGGCGAGCCATTAAGCCCCCCTACATAGTCGATGGCACCCTTGGTAAAGTCGGATGTGGTGATGAACACGCCCTTTTTCGACGGCGTACCAGCAACAGCACCCACGAAAGCCTGCACCTCGTTGCGGCCTACATGATTGTTGGCTGCATACCTTTTGGCCTGAATGGAGATGTGGTTAAAGCCCAACACGTCTTCTTTGATGATGCCATCGATACCCCCATCGTTAGAAAGTTTGGTAACGATGCCTGCATCTTTAATCTCGCCACCATAGCCCAAGGCCTGCAATAGCTCAACAACAAGCCGCTCGAACGCCCCTGGCTTCTTGCTAAGGATGGTTGCAAGGATGTCTGACTTTATCGATTGCTTGATGTTTTCGTAAGATTCATCCAACCCTTCTTGCGGCGTTCGCTCTTCGTTAGGCGCTAACGCAACGGCCACGGCGGCGTTTTCCACAGCCTCATTTTTCTTTTTCGGCTTATTTACCGCTTGGTTTATAAACCTATTAATCTCATCTTCGCTACACGATGTAATCATTTCTTTGCCTTTCTGGCTGATAACATAATCTCCTTTTTGGGGCCTTTCCACCAATTTGGCGATGAAAAGGTAGCTCAAAGCCCAAGAAATGCGGTCGCGAAACACCTCTCCATTACCCGAATCATATTGTGCTTCCACCTCATTTTGTGTCAGTTTAAAGTGGTTGACCAATGGAGTTCGCAGGTCTTTGGCCCGCATAACATTGCCTGTACTCAGTTCTTTAAGTATCTGTATGCGAATTTCTTGAAATGTTGGTATCATGTTTAAACAGCGTGTTAGTAAATCTTTATGGATGCAAAAATAGCAAATAATGCGCAAGTGTGCAATCATAAGCACCAAAATTGCATGGAAGTCGTCTTGACTTTTTTGTCCCAACAGGTAAAGAAAGGCCTGTTGTCTTTGTTTTTCCAAAACCACTTTTCAGCCGCGGATGCTGCATTCCCGCGCGTTACATGCTGCTGGTAACGCTGTTACATGTTGCATGTAACGTTGGTACACACTGCATGGAACACGCCCGAACCACAAGAATGGCCCCCAAAGTGCAACAGTTGGCAAGGGAAAGGACAGCATTTGGCAAAGCAAGCATGCGTCATTGAAAATGCAGGAAGAGAGAAAGGTCGAGACGATTTCATGTCATTGTTGGTTTTCATGCAAACGTGAGGATTGTAAAAAGTGTTTTTGGTGTGGACACAAGCACATTAACGTGTAGCAACCAGTGGCAAATAAGCTGCTTAAGGCAGACGACAGAAAGACACAGCACAAAAGATTAATGCCGATTGCACCACAACATGCTGGCTGATGCACGGCATTGCAGCCGTTCATCTGCTAAAAGAGAAAGGCCTGTTCCAGCCTAGTTTGTATACAACCTACCTTAAGACTAACGGCTTATGCCCCCAAAACAAAGGCGGCTTCCATCAATACGCAAGCGGATGTTGATGGAAGTCGCCAATGGTAGATGTATCTGTTTGTCACCAAAAACCAGCGGTTAGGCCAGCCACAACCTTGTTTGTCGACGCAAAGGGCAATGTTTTAAGGCTGTACCTTGCGCAAAAGGCTAGCCATTACATGTTGAGTTGCAGGGCGAAAGGCTCGTTCTTAAGCGGCTTTGGCAAGGTAACGGTTACGTTGTCGCCGCGTTTTTGCATTTTCAGGCGTTGGCCAGTGCCCAGCATTTGCACGCTTTTGGGCACGTTACCTTGCCATTGCAGTGTGGCGGGAACGGCTTCGTTATCCTTTAAAGTGTATATGGCGTAACGCTGCCGGCCGTCTTTGCTGGCCGTGAACCACAGCTGCCCGTCGTTATACTTGGGCGTAGTGGCAGTGTTATAGATGGCTTTGCCATAACGATTGAGCCATTGCCCAATTTCGTTTAGCCGCTTTTCGGCCGCTGGTTCAATCAATCCTTGCGGCGTAGGACCAACACCCAGCACCAAGTTTCCGCCCTTTGCCACAATCTCGGCCAATATGTTTACCACCGTTTGCGCACTCTTCCAAGTGGGATTGGGCACCCATCCCCAGTCGTTGCTCAACGTTATGCAACTCTCCCAAGGATAGTTCAGCTGCACATCGGGTATGGAACGTTCGGGTGTTTGATAGTTTTCAAACTCCCCGTGAATGGTTCTGTCCACCATGATAAGGCCTGGTTGGTGTGCTCTTCCCATCTTGGCAATGGCCGGCATGTCGATGTCTTGGTTGTTATCTTTGTTCACCCATCCTCCATCCAGCCACAAAATGTCCACCGCGCCATAGCCCGTGAGCAACTCTTCCAGCTGATTGTGCACGAATTGCTTATAGCGTTGCCATCGCCAAGGCCACTGTTTCACGTCGTAGTTGACGTTGCGGCCGCGCTTTGTGGGGTACACATCCCACCAATAGTCTTGCGAATGCCAGTCGGGCTTCGAGAAGTATTCGCCAATCATAAACCCCTTTGCACGGAAAGCGGCCAGCACATGCTTCAGCACATCGCGCTTGGGATGCGCCTTAAAGGAATGTTTGGCGATGGAAAAGTTGGTGTATTTCGAGTCGAACATGCAAAAACCATCGTGGTGTTTGGTGGTGAATATCATGTATTTCATGCCTGCACGCTGCATGATGCCGGCCCATTGGGTGGGGGCGAACTGCGTGGGATTAAACGCGTTGCACAGACCCCAATACCAATCCTTGTATTCTTGGTAGGTGCAAGTGGTGTCGCGCGTAATCCAATCTTCATCGCAAATGGACCACGACTCGACAATGCCTGGCACCGAATACAGCCCCCAGTGCATCAAGACGCCGAACTTAAGGTCTTGCCAACGCTTCAGTTTCGTTACCACTTGCGCGTCTTTGGGTGCTTCGTACACGGTGGAACGTTCGTGAATTTCGCCTTGTGCCATTGCCATGAGAGGCATAAGGCAGCAGAGCATGCAGCAGAAAAAAATCTTTCTCATCATTGTTTCGTTAGGGGTGATTGCTGTTTAGGGTTTTACTTTTATGTGCAAAAATACAAAAACCATGCTGAAAAGCAGCCGCTGTGTGAATAATTATTTGTAATTTTACCCCGATTTCCATGCGCGAACAACGCTATTGTCGGCCTGCGCGTGCATTTTCACACATCCTAAACAACTAATGAACCCACCCCAAAAGGCTATCCTACGTATGAAAAAGTTATTCCTTGCTGTTGTTTTCGCCTTTTCACTCACCACGTTATGGGCACAAAGGCTGCCCTATAAAGACTCGCGGCTACCCGTTAACGAGCGTGTGAACGACCTACTTGGCCGCATGACGCTCGCCGAAAAGGTGGGACAGCTGCGTTGCACCTTGGCTTGGAACTATTATGAGCTACGTGGCGGCAAGCCCGTTCCGTCTGAAACGTTTAAGAAAGACTTGCGCGAAGGGCACATCGGCATGCTCTGGGCCACGTTTCGTGCCGACCCGTGGACGCAAAAGACGCTCGCCAACGGGTTAAATCCCGAACGTGCGGCGGCTGCCGCCAACGCCTTGCAGCGTTATGCCATCGAAAACACGCGCTTGGGCATCCCACTTTTCTTGGCCGAAGAGGCTCCGCATGGGCACATGGCCATAGGAACAACGGTGTTTCCAACAGGACTTGCACTTGCTGCTACATGGAATGAGGAAACGCTTGAAAGGGTGGGGCAGGTGATAAGTAAGGAGATTAGGTCGCAAGGCGCGCACATCAGTTATGGTCCAGTGTTAGACTTATCGCGCGATCCACGCTGGTCGCGCGTGGAAGAAAGCATGGGCGAAGACCCTATTCTCACGGCTTCATTGGGCGCAGCAATGGTGAAAGGACTTGGTGCAGGGCGCATTTCGCAACCCAATGCCACCATCGCAACCCTCAAACATGTTATTGGTTATGGCACAACTGAGGGCGGACAGAACGGCAATCAAAGCATTATAGGCGACCGAGACCTGCTGCAAAACTTCTTTCCGCCATTTGAAAAAGCCATCAAGGCGGGTGCACTTTCGGTGATGACTTCATACAATTCCATCGACGGCATACCATCAACAGCCAACCCTTGGCTATATAATGAATTGCTTCGAGGCAATTATGGGTTCGATGGTTTTGTGGTTTCCGACCTCTATTCCATCGATGGCTTATATCACACACACCACGTTTGCCACAGCTTGGAACAAGCGGCAGTGCGGGCTTTAAATGCAGGTGTGGACGTAGACCTTGGCGGAAGAGCCTACGCTGAACTGCAAAACGCGGTGCGAAACGGCACGTTGCGCGAGCGTGTTATCGACGAAGCGTGCGCCCGTGTGTTGAAAAGAAAGTTCGAAATGGGCCTTTTTGAGCAGCCTTATGTCAACGTTAAGACCTCTCGCGAAGTGCGTTCGGCTGCACATAAGCAAGTGGCTTTGGATGCTGCGCGCCAGCTTATAACGCTTCTGAAGAACGATAAAGGCCTGCTTCCGCTTTCTAAAAGCATGCGTGTAGCCGTTGTCGGGCCCAATGCCGACAATGTTTATAACCTCTTAGGCGACTATACAGCCCCACAAGAAGCAGGCAATGTGAAGACCATCCTTATGGGCATTCAGGCCAAACTGACACAAAAGCAGGTGGAATATGCGCGCGGTTGCGCCATACGCGATACTGTTAACGTGCATATTGATGAGGCATTGCGTGCCGCCCAGCGTGCTGATGTGGTGGTGGCATGCGTTGGTGGGTCTAGTGCACGCGACTTTAAGACCAGCTATCAGGCCACGGGAGCGGCCGAAGTGGATGCAAAGAGCGTGAGCGACATGGTGAGTGGCGAGGGCTACGACCGCGCAACGCTCGGCCTACTTGGCAAGCAACAAGCCCTGCTTTCGGCCTTGAAGGCCACGGGAAAGCCGCTCGTTGTGGTCTATATTGAGGGAAGACCATTGCTGAAAAACTGGGCCGCCGAGCATGCCGACGCGCTACTTACGGCCTATTATCCGGGCCAAGAGGGTGGAACGGCCATTGCCGACGTGCTCTTTGGCGATGTAAACCCAGCCGGACGACTGCCCATTTCGATACCAAGAAGCGAGGGTCAGCTGCCTGTTTATTACAACAAGCGCGCCCCTTTGCCCCACGATTATGTTGAAATGACAGCCACTCCGCTCTATCCTTTCGGCTTCGGATTGAGCTATACCACCTTCAGTTATGCCAATTTGCGTGTGGATAACGTGGGCGAACATCGTTTTGCCGTGAGCTTCAACATAACCAATACGGGCCAACGTGATGGAGAAGAGGTGGCACAGCTGTACCTTCATCCCCAAAAGTCGTCGGTGGTGCAGCCCCTTAAGCAACTGAAACGCTTCAAACGCGTGGCTATAAAGAAGGGCGAAACCGTCCGTGTGTCGTTCGAATTGCAGGCAGAAGACTTCCAAATCATCGGTGGCGGCCTGCTACCCGTTGTAGAACCTGGCCTTTACGACCTCTACATCGGCCCATCATCGCATGTCAACGCCTTGCAAGGCAGCATCGTTTTGCAATAGCTTCACCCCCTTTTGAGCAGCTCAACCGCCTACATAAACCAACGAAAACTTTAAATTAACGCCATTAAGACAGACTCTAAAAAGATGAACATCGATTTTTATGCGGCCAATGAGCCGTGCCCCAAGGATCTCATCGCTGCTTTATTGCAGCTGTGGCAACGTTCGGTGCGCGCCACCCACCATTTCTTAACCACGCAAGACATTGAAAGGCTTGCACCATTTTGTCGCGAAGGGATGCTGCAGGTGCACTTGTATGTGGCGAATGTCGATGGCGTGCCAGTGGCCTTTATGGGGCTTTCGGGCGACAAGATAGAGATGTTGTTTGTTTCGCCCGATTGTTTTAGGATGGGATTGGGCAAAAAACTCATCGCATTGGCCATCAACGAACATCACGTTAGCCGTGTAGACGTGAACGAACAAAACCTCAATGCATTGGCATTCTACCAGGAAATGGGGTTTCATGTGTTTGAACGAACGCCGACTGACGAGCAAGGTAATCCGTTCCCTATACTAAAAATGAGGCTATAATGCAATGGGTGTATGGCAAATTGTGCCTGTCCGCAACACGATGGTGTGCCAATAGACCATCATTTTGCAGGTGTACGTTCTGCGTAAGACGTGCGTGTGCGGCCTTCCCCATAGCTCGCCGAATATTTTTCACCAAACAACATGTAGCTTTTGCCCTTAGCCGAGGGGCATTTCTACACGCCGTCTTCCTCTTCAGCCGTGCTGTTGGCGTTCATTTCGCTCTGCGTGTCTAGCGTAGCATCCTTTTTGATGCTCACTTCGCCAAAGCGAGAAATCTTAACCACGAGCGGAAAGTACTCATCACTCGACTTATCGGGCGACCCAACGCTGGCGGCGAAGTACAGATAGTCGCCGTCGCACCTGTCGTAAACCACGCCAAGCAGGGCACCGCCTTTGTAACTGGCATCTATTTGGCTTATGAAGTCGGCCTTGGAAAACGTGCGACTGAAGAACACCGAGCCGTCTTTGCGAAGTATTTTCACCGTGGCGCGGTTGTCGTAATACTTTTGCTCGCCGTCGCTAACAACGGGTAGCGACTTGTCGGCCTTGAAATCGGTGTCTATGGTATAGCTTGAACCTATCCATTTCACCTGTCGGCTCTCGCGGTGGTCGCCCATAGTGCGAGTTTCTTTTGCACGCACAACGATGGGTTTGCGCGCGATGATGTCGGTTTTTTCCTTTTTGCTTGTACACGATGCCAAGCAGATGGCCGCGCTCATGGTAACAAGGGCCAAGAGATGTTTTTTCATTTGCATATGGTTTTACCGCGCAAAGGTAAGAATAAATAGCGTAAAAAACGAAATGATATGCACTTTATTTGCTACCTTTGCAGCATACGTAACACAATAAGACGCATGTACAAAATGGTTTTTATGGCATTGGCATTGGCTTTCGGGGCCGTGGCTTGTTCGGATAAGAAAGCCGAACCGGCCAAAGAGGCAGTGGATACGGTGCCAATGATGGTGACACAGCTCAAGAAGTGTTCGCGATTGTACACCACAGAGATACGCGTGCACAAGATCATCACGCACAACGACGAGAAAACGCTTAAGGGTTCGTTTCTCGGGAACAAGTTTAACATCAACCTGCCGCTAAGCAAACGCCAGGTGGCCATACCTATGGAGGCCACCTTGAAGGCCTATGTGGACTTCTCACAGTTCAGCGAAAGCAATGTGAAAAGGCGCGGCGAACGCATCGAGATAACGTTGCCCGACCCGCAAGTGGAGCTTACTGGCACACGTATCGACCACAAGGGCATACGGCGATACGTAGACTTTGCGCGGTCTAACTTCTCGGATGCCGAGCTCGCGGCTTACCAAAAGCAGGGCCGCGAGCAGATTGTGCGTTCCATCCCACAGATGAAAGTGATGGAGCAGGCACGTCAAAATGCCGCCAATGTTATCATCCCCATGATGGTGCAGATGGGATTTAAGGAAGAAAACATCACCGTAAACTTCCGTAAGGACTTCACTTACGGCGACATAACGCGCCTTTTGCTGGGCAACATAGAAAGGAGGAACGAGCAATGAGTAAACTTCGCAAGCTTATTTCACTCATACCCTTTCGCTATTGGTTCTATTTGGCATTGGCGATAGTGGCGTTCATCGTTGTTTGCGTGGCCGTTTGCCGCTGCGAAAACGACAACAGCATCAGCGTTGTGAGCAACGATAAGATTGACATTACCCCCAATCAGATACAGCAAATAGAAGCGATAGGCGAGTGGGAGTTTCTCTCCATCGACGATGAAGAGCTGGTAGACACCATTAAATACGGCTTCTTTGGCGACGACAAGATGGTGCGCATCTATTACGGAACGTTGCGTTTGGGCGTAAACTTGCGCGAAGCGCGCCCCCGATGGCTTTCCATGCAGGGCGACACGCTGTGTGCAACGCTGCCACCCGTAAGGCTTTTAGACAACAATTTTATTGACGAGGCACGCACGAAGTCGTTTTTCGCAACGGGAACATGGAGCGATGCCGACCGCGAACACCTTTATTATAAGGCCAATGCCATGATGCGCCGGCGGTGCTTAACACCATCGAACATGGCTTTGGCTGAAGAAAACGCCCGCTTGCAGTTCACTAGTTTGCTGCGTTCGCTGGGTTTCGACAAGACGAAAGTGGTGTTCGACGAGGTGAAAACACCTGCAAAGAAAGAACGTTAACAACAAGCTACGGCAGTACGGGATAAGAAGCAACCCCCTTATGCGCAATCTTTTGTCGCGATGAGGTGTGGCTGGTTCAACTACCGTTCGCGTTAGTAGGCATAATGACTGTTTCTTATCCCGAACTGGTGTAACAAGTTGTTAGGCTTCCAGCGTGTGGTATCGTCGCTACCAGCGTGTGGTATCGTTGCTACCAGTGTGTGGTAGCCATGCTACCTGTGTGTGGTAGTGTGGATACCAAGGGGCTGGTAGTGTGGCTACCGGCGTGTGGTAGCACAATGGTAGGCAACGAATAAGGGAACTATGTGCAATCTGCTTGCTCACAAAGGCATGTTTTAAGTGCCTTGCTAACTCTTGCACATCCCCTGGTTTAGGCCGTTGTTTAGGTGGATTTTCGCATGTTTTATGGTTTCTCGCTTGCATTTTGCATGCCAAATGTCACCACCAAGGGCAGGTGGTCGCTAAATCCGCCCAGGTATTTAGGCCCTTGATAGGTGCGCCAAGGGCGTTTTCCGCCATATTTTTCATCGTCTTCCATCAGGAAGGGGGCATCGAAAATGTGGCACGAAACGCCTTTCCTGAACATCTCTTCGCTCACAAAAACATGGTCCAGGCTGCCCCATTCGCCTTGGTAACGATAGGTACCTTTCGCCCCATTGCTGCCCGTGGCGTTTGTGGACACGTCTTTTAGCCCGCTATTGGTGAGCAAGTGCAGTGCAGGTGTGTCGCCATAGTCGTTGAAGTCGCCAGTAATCACGATGTTGGCTTTGGCGTTGAGCAGCCTAATCGAGTCGATGGCCATGCACAGCCGTTGCGCAACGGCCAGTCGGTAGGGGCGCGTATTGGCCTCACCACCAGCCCTGCTGGGTGCGTGTAGCACAAAAACGTGCAGCGTATCGCCCACAGCCGTTACGCCTTCAGCGTAAAGGATGTCGCGTGTGGGGCGCATGCCTGCAGGCGGTTTTATGCGAAAGGTGTGGCTTTTGACGAGCGCGAAGGTGAAAGGCGAATAGAGCAAGGCAACGTCGATGCCGCGAATGTCGGGCGATTGGGTCATCACAAATTCGTAACGGGCCGTGCGCAGCAGCGAGCGGCGTGTGAGGTCGTGCAGCACACTGTCGTTTTCCACCTCGCAAAGTGCCACCAAGTCGGGCAGTCGCCATTGCGTTCCTTCCCCTCCGCAGGCCACAATCTCTTGGCCAATGCGGTTGAGTTTCTTCCAATATCGCGATGGTGTCCAGTGGCGATAGGCCGTTGGAAGAAACTCTTCATCGGCCTTAAGGCTGTCGTGGCGGCAATCGAAGAGGTTTTCGCAATTGAGTTGAACCAGCGTGAAGAGCGAAACGAGGAATGTTGTGAGTGTTGTCATGGTGAGGGCGGTTGTGGTTAAGGGCTTTTAGACTTGCTGCTGAGAAACAGTCCTGCCAGTATGAGCACCGTTCCGAGGATGAAGTAGGGTGTTATTGTCTCGTGAAGCACCAGCCAAGCAAACACGATGGTGGTGATGGGGTTGACGTAAATGTAGTTTGTTGCGCGCATGGCACCCAGCTTTCCCATCACCCATGTCCATGTGAGAAAACAAATCATGGAGGCCAGCACGCCCAAAAACATCAGGTGAGCAATTACGTCAGGATGCGTGAGAACCTGCAATGGCGGCATCTCGGGCACGAGGATGTAGTAAGGAATCATGGTAATCAGCCCGTAGAAAAACACTTTTCGGGTGATGAACAGGCTGTCGTAGCGTTCGTTCATGCGTTTCATGATGATGGAGTAGAACGCCCAAGCCAAGCAAGCACACAGCGCAAGGAAGTCGCCCAGCGGCGAAAGGTGCAGCACAAACTTGCCATTGAGCACCACAACCGCCATGCCGACGAACGAGAAAAGCGTGCCTGCCACCTGCCAAGCACCCAAACGCGTGCCGCGAACAAGCAGCCGCATGAGCACCATAGTGAACAATGGGCACGAACAAACGATGAGCGACACGTTTGTGGCTGTTGAAAAGCGCAACGCTTCGTTCTCTGTAAGGAAGTAGGCCGAGCCACCTGTGATGCCAAGCAGCATCATGCAGCCCTCGTCGACAATGCTGTCGCTGAGCAATTTGCGGCCGCCGGCTCGCCGCGGCCCAAGCAATGCCAATGCCAACATCAGCACGTAGGCGATGAGAAAGCGCAAAGTGAAGATGTGCGCAGGCGAAAGGCCCGCGTAGATGAGCAACTTGGTGGAGATGAACGTAGAACCCCAGATGGCCACCGTTAAGAAAGCCACCAAGTGAAAAGCGAGGTTTGCGTGTGCGGATAAGGGCTTAGTCATGCGCGTTTGTTGGTAAATAGCCAACGCAAAGTTAGGTTTTAATTACAAAACGGCCAAACGAAAACGGCGTTTTTTATGCCACCCTGTGCAAAAAACGATGCCTCTCGCCACACAGAGCGATAAAAGTCGCGCGCGGATTTCTTTGTGGCATGCCCAAATCTCGCGATTTATTCGTACCTTTGTACCCTTATTAAAGAGCAAAGAAGAATAAATGGACAGAAGAAACAATACCTCAATACAAATGATTGCCGACTATGAGGGCGATATCAGCACGCTTTTCGACACGCCAACGCCCGACACAGTGCCTGTCTTGGCCACGCGCAACCTTGTATTGTTCCCCGGTGTGGTGACACCAATACTTGTTGGGAGGGCGGCTAGTGTAAGCCTTGTGAACAAGCTAAAGAAGAACCCCGACCAGGTTTTTGCCGTTTTCTGCCAGAAAAACGCCGATATTGAGGAACCCACTAAGAAAGAACTCTATCCGGTTGGCGTGTATGCCAAGTTGGTTAGGGTGCTGGAAATGTCGGGCCCAGGCGGAAACATCACCGCCATTGTGCAGGGATTGGGACGCTGCCAGCTGGAAGAGGTGGTGAAACGCAAGCCATATCTCGTGGCACAGACAAGCAAGAGGCCCGAAATATTCGTAGATGGCGACTCAAGCGAATATAACACGGCCATGGAAGACCTTAGAAACCAGACCGTGGAGTTTATCAAGATGAACGAGGAAATGCCCGATGAGGCGCAGTTTGCCATTGCAAACATTCACCACGATGTGATTGCCACCAACTTCATCTGCTCGAACATGCCCTTCGACTTGGAAGACAAAATGCGCATGTTGGAGGCCGACAGTTCGCTCGAACGCGTGTATCTAGCCCTCAAAACGCTGAACAAGGAGATGCAACTGTTGCAGATTAAGCAAACCATACGCTCGAAAACACGCGAAGACATCGACGAACAGCAACGCGAATACTTCTTGCAACAACAGATAAAGAACATCAAGGAAGAGCTGGGCAACGGCGAAGGCTCGCCCGAACACCGCGAGTTGGAGGAGAAAGCAAAGGATAAGAAGTGGCCCGAAGAGGTGAGTAAGGCCTTCTATAAGGAGCTTGATAAGCTCGATACGCTTAATCCCCAAAGTCCTGATTACAGCATACAGCTCACTTATCTGCAAACTATGGTGGGCTTGCCGTGGAACGAATACACCAAAGACGACCTTAGCATCAAGCGTGCGCAAAAGGTTTTGGACCACGACCACTATGGAATGGAGAAGGTGAAAGACCGCATCTTGGAGCATTTGGCCGTGTTGCAGCTCAGCGGCGACCTCAAATCGCCCATCATTTGCCTGTACGGACCTCCCGGAGTGGGCAAAACAAGCCTTGGAAAAAGCATCGCCACGGCCATGAATCGCAAGTATGTGCGCATGTCTTTGGGCGGATTGCACGACGAAAGCGAGATACGTGGGCACCGAAGAACCTATGTTGGGGCCATGCCAGGCCGCATCATCAAGAGCATTCAAAAGGCAGGCTCGTCCAATCCTGTGTTCATCCTAGACGAGATTGACAAGGTAACGCAGAACACTTTGCACGGAGACCCCTCGTCGGCCTTGCTGGAAGTGCTGGACCCAGAGCAAAACAATGCTTTCCACGACAACTATTTGGACGTGGATTACGACCTCTCGCACGTGCTGTTCATCGCTACCGCCAACGACCTCAACACCATTCCGCGCCCCTTGCTCGACCGAATGGAACTCATAGAAGTGAGCGGTTACATCACCGAAGAGAAGATTGAGATAGCCAAACGCCACCTTGTGCCGCGCGAATTGCAAAACACGGGTTTGGCAAAAACCACACCCGAGAAGCCCAGTTTCAACAAAGCGGCGCTCGAAAAGATTATCGAACAATACACGCGCGAAAGCGGTGTGCGGCAATTGGAAAAGCAAATAGACAAGGCTTTGCGCAAAATGGCCTACCTGCGCGCCCTTAACGGCGAACTGCCCTACGCCAAAATAACGCCTGCCGAGATAGAAACGCTTTTGGGAAAACCGCCTTATTACCGCGACATCTATCAAGGTAACGACTATGCCGGCGTGGTAACGGGCTTGGCTTGGACTAGCGTTGGCGGCGAAATTCTGTTCATCGAAACTTCGTTGAGCAAAGGTCGCGGCGCAAAATTGACGCTTACGGGCAACCTAGGCGACGTGATGAAAGAGTCGGCTGCAATTGCATTAGAGTACGTTAAGGCGCACGTAGACAAGCTAGGGGTAGACTATCGCGTGTTCGAACAATGGAACATACACATCCATGTGCCAGAAGGGGCAACGCCGAAAGACGGTCCTTCGGCCGGCATTACCATCGCAACATCCATCGCTTCGGCACTGACACAACGCAAGGTACGCAAGAACACTGCCATGACGGGCGAGATAACACTGCGCGGAAAGGTGCTGCCAGTGGGCGGAATAAAAGAGAAAATACTGGCTGCAAAACGCGCTGGCATCACCGATATTATGATGTGTCGAGCCAACAGGAAAGACATTGAGGAGATACCCGAGAAATACCTCACCGGCGTGAAGTTCCATTATGTGGAGAATGTGCAAGACGTATGGGACTTCGCACTGACAAACGAGGTGGTGGACAACGCCATTAAGTTCGACATCGAAGAGGAAAAGAAAAAGGATTGACGGCCACATGAAATTCGAATTGCAACACACCGACACGGCTTCAGACGCACGAACGGGCCTCATCACCACCGACCACGGGCAGATTAAAACGCCCGTGTTCATGCCCGTTGGCACATGTGGCACGGTGAAAGGGGTTCATTTCAGCGAATTGCGTCAACAAGTGAAGGCGCAAATCATACTGGGTAACACCTATCATCTTTATCTAAGGCCGGGCTTGGAGGTGCTAAGGAAAGCGGGCGGACTGCATAAGTTCAACACTTGGGATAGGCCAATACTTACCGATTCGGGCGGTTTCCAAGTGTTTTCGCTCACAGGCATCCGCCGACTTACCGAGAATGGCTGCGAGTTTCGCTCGCATATCGACGGCAGCAAGCATATCTTCACCCCCGAAAACGTGATGGACACCGAACGAATTATCGGTGCCGACATCATGATGGCATTCGATGAGTGTCCTCCAGGCAACAGCGATTACGCCTATGCAAAGAAAAGTTTGGGGCTTACACAACGCTGGTTGGACCGCTGTTTCAAGCGATTTAACGAAACCGAACCGCTCTATGGCCACCAACAAAGCCTATTTCCCATCGTGCAAGGCTGCACTTACAAGGACCTTCGACAAGAAGCGGCCAAGCATGTGGCCGACAAAGGGGCCGACGGAAACGCCATTGGCGGGCTGGCTGTGGGAGAACCCACCGAGGTGATGTACGAAATGATTGAGGTGGTGAACGAAATCCTGCCCAAAGACCGCCCTCGTTACCTCATGGGAGTGGGCACTCCGCAAAACATTCTCGAAGCAATAGAACGCGGAGTGGACATGTTCGACTGCGTTATGCCCACCCGAAACGGCCGAAACGCCATGCTCTTCACCTACCAAGGCACGATGAACATGCGCAATAAAAAGTGGGAAGACGACTTCTCGCCCATCGATCCAGACGGCTGCGAGATAGACAGGCTGCACTCAAAAGCCTACCTTCACCACCTGTTTAAGGCGCAAGAGCTGCTCGCCATGCAGATTGCCAGCATACACAACCTCGCTTTCTACCTGCGATTAACGGCAGATGCGCGGCAACATATCGAGCAAGGCGACTTCGTGCAATGGAAAGCCAGCGTTATCGACAACCTTAACCGCCGCGTGTAAACACCCAATAAAGACATCGACGAATGCAATTAAGACGCTATATCAAACTGTTGAAGCTGCGCGCACGGCGAAAAACATCGCCGTGGCTGTCACCTGTCGTGGCTTGGATTGTTAAGCACCTGGGATTTTTGCGTGTGTTGTCGCCCTCGCGCTATCTGAAGATACTCGATTGGTACATCATCCGCAAGTTCATCGGCACGTATGTCTTCTCCATTTTGCTCATCATATCCATCGCCATTGTGTTTGATGTGAACGAGAACTTGGCGAAGTTC
The DNA here is from genome assembly GCA_905373605.1 of uncultured Prevotella sp. Classification (GTDB taxonomy): domain Bacteria; phylum Bacteroidota; class Bacteroidia; order Bacteroidales; family Bacteroidaceae; genus Prevotella. The sequence continues at coordinate 1,058 of CAJPTO010000027.1, read as the reverse complement.
ACCCAGTTTCATGCGCCGTTGAAGGCCATTGTGTTCGATTACTACGCCAATTTCGTGCCTTATTTCGCCAATCTTTTCAGTCCGCTCTTTGTTTTCATCGCCGTTATCTTCTTTACTTCCAAGCTGGCAGGCACGTCCGAGATAATATCCATGCTTGCAGCGGGCGTTTCTTTCAACCGCCTGATGCGGCCTTACATGTTCTCTTGCCTGCTCATCTCGGCCCTTTCCTTTTATCTCAGCGGCTACGTAATACCACATGGCACGGTGATTAGGCAAAACTTCGAGTCGATGTACAAGAACAGCAAGAAGAACACCTCGGCAGAAAACGTGCAATTGCAGGTAGACCGCGGCGTGATTGCCTACATTCAGCACTACGATGACAAGATGAAACGGGGCTATGGCTTCTCGCTTGACAAGTTTGAAAACAAGAAACTGGTGAGCCACATGACGGCTTCAGAAATACAATACGACACCATCAGCGATGCCAAATACCACTGGCAGGTGTCTAACTGGCGCATACGCGAGATGAAAGCCCTGCGAGAAAACATCACATACGGCGACAGAAAAGACACACTCATCATGATGGAACCCGCCGATCTCGTGTTCTCCAAAGGGCAACAAGAAACATTCACCAACCCCGAACTCAAGGCTTACATCTCCAAACAGATAGGAAGGGGCAGCAGCAACGTGGTACAATACGAGGTGGAATACCACAAACGCATCGCCGCTTCGTTCGCTTCGTTCATCCTAACCACCATCGGTCTGTCACTATCCTCGCGAAAACGCAAGGGCGGAATGGGTCTTTACCTCGGAATTGGCTTGGCATTGAGCTTTGGTTACATTCTCTTGCAAACCGTTTCGGCCACCTTTGCCGTCAATGCCGACACGCCGCCCATGCTCGCTGCATGGATTCCCAACCTGCTTTTCGCCGTTGTGGCCTACTTCTGTTACCGCAACGCGCCCAACTGATGGCACTGCAACGCCAAACAACGCACAAGCAAAGAGGCAGACCGCTGATTATCATTAAACTAAAAGTGGCACAAGCAAAGATATAACGT
>CAJPTO010000026.1 GCA_905373605.1 uncultured Prevotella sp. | reverse complement strand
AACTTCTCGGCTCCCCTGAACGCGTTGCGCCTTGTAAGACCCACAATCAATGCCGGTCCCATGCGCCCGTTGGTTTTTCCCGTGTAATTTGTTTCAACATAGAAGTCGTAGGGCTTATCCAGCAGTCCCGTTATGGTGAGATCGAGCGTGTCGGCTTTCGAAGTTGTGTCGCGTGGGATGAACTTAAAGTCGGTGGAACTGAAAAGCCCCATGTCCATGAGTTTGGATGATGTGAGGTTTTCTTCGTGATAACGATACATGCGTCCCTCGCGCAAAGTGATGTTTCGCATCAAAATACGTGGACGGATGGGCGGCCGCTTACCGTTAAAATATAAGGTGAGGTTTTTCCTTTTTGCCGAGTCGGTGAGTGTTTCGCCCATTTGCTTGCGCACGTAGAAATGAATTTTGCCCATGTACCATTGGCGTTTGGCCACTTCGGGCATGGTAGCGGTGGGCAACATTTTGAGTTGCACCCGCTGTGGCACTTGCATGGTGTCGGCAAGGAAAGAGGAGTAGCCCGGCTGATAATAGTAGAAGCCGTTGTCGCGTAACAAATTGCTGATTCTATTTCGTTCAGAGTCGAGTGCCGAAATCTCGAAAGGTTTCCCCCTTTGCAAAGGCGAGATGGATGCTCTGGAAGAAATGAGCAGCGTTATGTCGGGTGGGAAGTTCAGGTAAGCCACCGAATCGAGCGTATAAAGCGGCCCAACGTTGATTGAATAGCCAATCTTAGCCTTCTTAGGATTTTTTTGTGTCAGCACTTCATACTTCACTCGTCCCTGGAAATAGCCGTGGTTCTTCAGCGTGTTTTGCGCCACCGAGGCACGCAATGCAGGGTTGACCCAGCTCATCAGCACAGGTGGCTTGCCAAAAGTCTTTCCGATCCATTTTCCCGCACCCGATGTTGAGCCAGAAAAAGCGTTCCAAACCCACAGGCTGATGGGGAAAGGGGTGCGATAATAGCTGCTGCCAAGGAATGCGCCATTGGGTTCGCAGTCTAATGCCGCCTCCACTTCTTCTTGCGTTGCAGCGAAATGCGAGCTGTTTTCGTAGTTTTCATACTGTATCTTCGTGAGTCCAGTGTACAATTGGTCGCCCTCGGGAACGCCTTTCGTCGTAGAACACGAGGTAGTGGCCAACAATGCGGCACAAGCCAGCACCGCAAAGGACATGTATTTAGGGTTATTCGCCATTTTTCTTTTCTTTGTTTATTGAGTCAGGCGTTGCGGGAAGCACCACCTCTTCGGGAACGTTAAACCTGAAGATGTCGCGGAAGCGGCGCAGTTTCCTTCGCCAGATGAAACCAACGCCATACTTACCGATGTCGCCTTCCAGCCAATCGTAACTGTCACGGTTATAGAACATTTGCATATATCGTGTGGAACCTTGGTTTAACCGATATTCCAACGACACGTTATTAAAGAAAGAGTTGTCGCTTCGCCCAGCATCCGAGCTAGACGACACCTTGCCACCCACGATTATTCGCAGGCGGTTGCTCCACAACCGCTTGGCAAACTTGAACGAATAGTCGGTATGCATGTTGCCGCTTGCGTCAGTGACGTTGTCCAATCCAAAGCTAAGGTCGAGCGTGCGCAGGGCATTGCCTGTGATGTTGTTAATCTGGCTCTGCAAAAATGCGCTCAAGGCATTATTCATCGAGAAGCTACTGGTGTTTCCATCGGCCAGGTACATGCCTGTTGTGAGCATGGTAACGGCCAGTTTGCCGCGTTCGTCGCTGCCCATCGTGTTAAGTTGGTTGCTCACGGTCATGTCTTGGGGTGCGTCGATGATAAATTCCAGACCCATGGTCTTCAAAGTCTTTGTGACAACCACGCCACATTCGAATTCAACGATGCGCCCGTCACTTCCGTTTGTGGTGACAGAGGCTTTCGTTATTTCGGTTGCAGTGATGTTAAGCCGTGGGTTCATCGCATCTCCCGTGAACTCGATGTAGCTTCCGTCCTTAATGGTAAAGGTCTTAAGCGGTATCACGGGGAGCGAATATTTCATCTCGCCGTTGTTAAGTGTATACCGCCCGGTGAGGCGAAGTCCGTTAACAGGGGTGTAACGCATGCGCAAGTCGCCACCGCCCATCAAGTCGATGTAGTTAGACTTGTCAGCATTGAGGGCACAAAGGATATGTGCGTTGGGGTCGATGCTCATGGTAAGGTCCATGCTGAACCCCGAAAGTGCGGGTCTATTGATGGTTTCGGCCTTGTTGTCTTCGAAGTTGGTGAACGAAACAAGGTCTTCCATCTGGTTGTCGCTCGACAAAGGCGAGTCGCGCAGAACGTAAGTCATGTCCGTTGCATCTAGCACATCGAGCTTACCTCGCAGGCTTAGGTTGCTCACTTCGCCCTGCATGCGCCCAATGAAGTTGACAAACACCTTGCCGAACACTTCCGAACGATAGTTCTCCTTAGCATTTATTATCTCATATTTGTTGGCACGCAGCCGCACATCCATGCGCATGCGGTCGGGATTGGAGAAGTCGAACTCTCCCGAGACGTTAAGTGGGCTGTCGTTATGGGCAAACACTTCAAAGTTTTCGAACAGCAAATGGCTGTTCACAATGCGCACAGGGTCGTCGGCAAAACGCAATGTCAGCCCATAGGGTGTGCTGAAAAGGTGTGCCGAATCGAGCATCACCTCGCCGTTAACCATCGGCTTGGCCAGCGATCCCTTAATGTCTAGCTTTCCTTCTGCATAGCCGTTAAGTCCAAACAAGCCTTGTGGAATAAATCCGTTTACGATGGTAAGTGGAAGTTTTTCGAGCGTCAAGGAGGCATCAAGATAGCCGCCATGCGCCGAAGTGTACGTACCTGAGAGCTGTCCCACCTGCACATCGTTTTGGCTTAGCGTGCCATCGATGTAGTGTCCGCCGTCGCTTTTGGGCATATACACAAACTCGGAGCTGAGATTTCCCATCAAATTGTGTTGGTAAGCCAAGTCGGACACCGACACAGCCGAAGAGATGGTCATCGACTCCTTGGTTTGTATCACGTGGAAGTCGCCGTTAAGCGTTCCCGATATTTCGGGCGTGTAGGGCAAGACTGCAAAGAGTTTTTCCAAGTTAAAGCGGTTTAGCGACAGCGTAATGTCTTGCAAAGCCTCCTCGTTGTCGTTGTTGGTGGTGAGAAGTATGCCTGTTCCGTCGTTGGCACGCAAGCGCACGTCGGCCTGCACGCGGCGGTCGTCGCCCAAGAACACGTAATTGCTGTCGTTAACGGCGAAGCGTTTGTAGCCCAATGTCGACTCGTGCTCCATCAGGCTAAGGCGAATGCCGTGGCCTTCCATCGTTGCCCGCACGCCAACGCCAACACCCAGCTTGTTGTCTGCATCGTAAACGTTGGCCTTGATGTATGTTCCGCGTTCTTCCAGCGCACCATTTAAGAGGGCATTGAACACGTATTGCGGGTTTTTCTTGTTGTTGCGCACCTGTACCGAGTAAGCAATACGCTCGGCATCCGACCGCAATCCCAGCCTAACAGTGTCGATAAGAATACTGTCGGCCACAAGCTGATGGATGTTGAAATAGCCATTGAGCCCGTCTTTGGGCGACGAATTGAGGTCGGCTCTCACTTCACCCACAGCATAACCATACTTTCTCAGCACACGCATGAAAATGTTTTCGCGGCCGCTTTGCAAGTAAATGTTGGCCAAGGGCAAGCGTTCGCGCAGGCGCATCTCGTTGATGTGGCGTGTTGCCATTTGGTTTTGCAGTTCTTTCCACAGCCCCATACCGCGGTTAAGGATGTATGCATAGCCTCCGTGACTGCTTAAACGAAGTTCAAAATCGCCGCAAACAAGGTTGGCATGCGTAGTGTCTCGGTTGGTAAACAGGTCTACGCTCATTGCTCCTAGGCGATAATCCTTGGCAGTATCGTTAACCATGATGTCGGCAACATTGCCTTGCAGCTTATAATAGTCTTTGCCATTGGTTTCCAAGCAAAGGTCACTTCTGAACGATGCCACCACCTTTTGTTCCAACAGATGTAGGTTATAGAGGTCCAGCTTGGCCAAATCGGTGTTGATGTGTGCCTTTATCAGTCGGCCACTGTTACGGCCATTGACGTTTATCGAGCCTTTCAATAGAGGGTTGTCGCTAAGCAGCGATGCCGTTATAAGGCCGTTGCTCATCTGTGCACGACCCGAAATCTTGTCGAAATCGTAGCCCGCAAAGTGGAAATGGTCAACACGCAGCTTGGCAAACAACTGTGTTCGGGGTGACATAAAATCGGTCCCGACCCCTTTAGCTTCGATTTCTCCAGTAAAAGGATGCAGGCCTTGGTTGGGCAAGAAGTGCTGCAAGGCCAGGTTTTTCATTTTGATGTTGGCATCGTAGGCCATCTTACGCGCATCGAAACGCCCTTTGAGCTGCACGTTTCCGCCTCCTTCGCTCATTGTGGCGTTGGCTTCGTACACCTCGCCTTGCATCTTTGCTCGGGCATTCAGGGCTATACCCGATGGGATGTTCACCTGCTTTTGCAGTTTTTTATCGAGCAACACCTTGGCGAAGCCCAGATTATAGGTGTTGGCTTTCAAGAACAGCTCTCCCTTGCGCCAACGCTTATCCATCGGTTTCTCAACAAATCCCGTTGTTTGCAGCTTAAAGGCTGTGGGCAACACCACGTTAAGCCCCGAGAAGGCAATGCGTTCCTTGTTGCCTTTTGCCACGCCGTCAATGCGCAAGGGGTAGTTAGGAAACGCCTTTCTGAACCCTTCTGGCATGCCACCCATAGCTCTAAGCAAGTCGGTTTTTCCCAAAGAGGCGTGCAAGGCAACGTAAAGTTGGCCGGGATTGTGGTCGTCGAAGGCGTTCATGTCCATGTTGAAGTTGGCCGTGAGCGACGACTCGGGGGTGCGCAACACCAGATTGGGCAGCACAATCCGCGTGGAGTCTAATGCCACATTGCCACTGAAATGGTTTACGCGCACGCCGCTTTTCTCTTTGAAAGCGCACACGCGGAGTTTCATTTTCAATTGGGGCTGACAGAAATAGAACGAGTCGATGCCTAAGTTCAATTCTTTTAGGCTGATGTGATTAGGGTCAAGCCCATCGGTTCGTGGCTTATAGTTGAGGTCGTAGTTAAGACTACCGTTCTGCCAGTTAAGCGTTTCCAGTTGGTAAAGGTTCTTATAAAGGTCTAAAAATCCGTTTTTGGCATCCAGCTTGTGCAGGTTCAGGGCAACGGCAATGGTGTCACCGGCCGTTCTGAGCAAGGCTTTGGAATGTTCGATGAGCAGCTTGTCTACCTTTATTTTCCAGTAAACGGGAGTTTTTGTAGTGTCTGGCGGCACAGTGTCGCTCAGTTCCACACTGATGTTTGCGTCTTTGAGGTGGGCTTGGTTCACGCGGATGGTCTGCAAGTTAAGGTCCACTCCCCTACTCTGCACCAGCAACAGCCCCACACTTCCTTTTATTCGTGCCTCGTGCACAAGGTTGGCGGTGTTCATCCGCACGTTGTGCAGCGACAACTCGTCAATTTCCACCTTGCTACTAAGCAGTGGCAGCAGTTGCACGTTGGCCACAATCTGCCCCACATTGGCGATGGTGTCGGTTTGTTGAGCAACAGAATCGTTGGGTTGCAGCACCCTAACGCCCTCCATCCCGAGGTTGAGGGGGAACACCAGGCTTACCCTTTCCACGGTGATGTCCATGCCCATCTTCTGCGAAGCATAGCTGGCAACGCGCTTTACGGCCCAGTTTTGCACGGGTGGACAATAAAGCAACACCACAAGTGTAATAAAAAGCACTATTGGAATGGCAACGGCAATCGCAATCCATCGGATATATTTCTTCATATATAAAGCACTCTCGTATATCTGTTTTTACCTAAACGCAATTATTCAATATGCAAAGTAAGCATTTTTTTTTGGAAATAAAGCATGTAACATGCAAAGAAATGACAACAGGGAGCAATTTATATTTAAAGTGAAATGTTGCCACTTTTGTCGGAGGCAAAGCGCGATTATATTTCGAGAAGCGACTTGTCGAAGGCCAATAAGTGCATTCCCTACAAGTTGAAAAACAGGTTGCCTGTGGCACATGCTTCCCGTTTCATCCCATTTACACTTACACTGCAAGGCATTTTGTTAGCAATTGTTTGAGTTTTTCATGTCGTAGCAACCTTGTTTTGTTGCTGAACAAAGACAAAGCAGCCCAAGAACGCGGCCTTTTATGGGCAATAGGCGTTCTTGGGCTAGCCTTTAAGGGTTGTTTATAAGTATTATGCGCGTTATTTCACCTCATAACCTGGCGTTTGAACCAGCTTGCTGTTGGTGGACAGCGTGTTTTCGTCTATCGGCCAAAGCAATTGTCTCTCGCTAGCCGTAGAATATTTGGTGGCTTTGCCAAACAAGCGGATGTCGTACCAGCGCTTTCCCTCAAAGATAAACTCGCGGAAACGTTCTTTCAACACGGCCTCTTCGGGGGCTTCATCGCCACCAACGAAAGGATTGTCCGTAAAATATCCCGTAGCAGAACTTGTGGTTTCATTAGGATACTGCACATTTGGGTGGCTGTCGAAGTAGGTTGCCCCGTATGCTCGGCGGCGAACGGCGTTGATTTCCGTTGCAGGGTCCTGTCCTAACAGCACCTTGGCTTCAGCAATGCCCAGCAAGCATTCCGAAAAACGATAGATGGGCTGGTCGTCTAGCCAAGAAGTGTTGGATGCCCCAGGGAGTAATGTGCCGTGGAACTTGTTGACGACGTTCCCAACATAGCTGCCGTCACTGGCTGCATATACGTCGGCCAAGCTCTCAGCTTTGCGTTGGTCGTTCCTGTTACGGAACAACTTATTCCAAAGTTGCTTGTTAAGCGCGATATACATTACGCCACTGCCATTGCTAAGGTTGAGGTATTGCGACTTGTCGAATGTGTACACGCTGTCGCTGCTGTAGCGTAAACGGAACGAGCCCTTGTTTTGCGAGTTATGGCAAGGAAATGCTCTTCACGCGCCAGCTACCCCATTGCTGTTGTTGGCGCAAAGATTGCTTTTATCCCTAACTGGGGTATAAATAACAGATCACGTCTTAGAGAAAGCAAACGCAATCTCTAAGACGTAACATGATGAAGCGGCGCGATGTGGGGGAGGTGACGCCCTGAAAGGTTTCGCCTATAGGTATTGAAACGCCGCGATTATTATCAGAACTAGGCCTGAACAGGGTTGACGCATTACTTCTTAATACGGCATTTCGAGATAAAATTCGCCGTTTTTGTGCAAAGTTTATTTATAATGAAGAGCATTTGCGCCCACTACCGCAAAGCGGTAGTGGGCGCAATCCTTCATGCTAGAGCTGTTTATTGATGCATAGTCACGCAAAGAATAAGTAATGCGTCAGCCCTGAGGCCTGAATTATTTCTTCTGCTCAGGAACAGCATACCAGTCGCCCGTTTCTTTTACCAGCTTGCGGGCGAATGCTTCGGGGTATCCCGGGCGTTGAACTTTCGCTCCAAGTCCTTCCTTGTTGCGCTTAAAGCTACGGCCTTGGGTGGGTTTGACGCACATGTCGTTGTATTTAACGATGAGGAACGTGGCCAGTTCCTTCCAGTTTTTGAGCATGTCTTGCGCCTTTTCGTTGCTGTAGTCGTTCAAGTATTTAACGGCTTTCGAAGCATCGGCGGCATAAAGTTCGGCTGCACGCTTCTCCACCTGTGCTTGTTGGACAAGATAGCTGTTTTCCAAGCTGTCGCGCATCTCCTTCAGCGTAGGGAACAGCAGGCTGTAACGTGGGTAAACCATGTTGCTAACCCAGTTGCAAACCCAGTAAGCGTTCTTATCCGAGAAGGTAACAGCATCAGCACCCGGCGTGTTATAGCATTCGGGCTGAACCGTGTTGCCACAATAGATGGGCGTATAGGGCACCATGTTGCCGTCGTCGTTGCCAAACCAAAGTATTCCGCCTATCTGTCTGGGCAGCCACGAGCGCATTTGTGCCACATAGCTGAAAGCCGTTTGCTGCGTAGACACAGGACGCTCGTTGAAATATTTCTTTCCATCGACGGAGAAGTAAAGCGGTGTGGGACGATAAGGCATCTGCCACACGCCTGCACCCACGTTTGCGCTGTCGATAGCTAAGGGAGTTCCCTCGTAATGGTCGCGCATGGCGGCAGCAACATCTTCGAAGCTCACTTTCTTGTTGGGAACAATCCACAATGGCATGTCTTCTGCATTGGCATCTCTGCCCAAAACCCAAGGCAGGTAGCGGTCGAAGTTGTCGGCAAAGCGGTTGAAGAAGCTGTAAACACGTGCATCGCAGAACCTACGCCCGCCGAAATCGGGTTCGGCATATACGTCGCGCCACGAAAAGTCTTTGTCCTTGCCCGTGTACCACCCCTTGGAACGTGCAAAGCTAATCACGTCTTTCGAGTACATTACATCGGCCTTGGGGTATTGCATAAACTTGGTTATGCGGCTTTGGTTGGCATGAGCGCAGATGGCATTATCGGGAATGCGCACGGCAACCCACACAGCACCCTTGCTGCCTGCGCCCTTTCCCATCATTTCCATAATCCAAGCTTCGTTGGGATCGCAGATGGTAAATGTTTCACCGCTTGAAAAATAGCCGTAAGTGTTAACCAAAGTGGTCATCACGTTGATGGCTTCGCGAGCCGTCTTGCTACGTTGCAGGGCGATGTAAATGAGCGATCCATAGTCGAGGATGCCGGTGGTGTCGGTCATTTCTTCGCGTCCGCCGTAAGTTGTTTCGCCAATACACACTTGGTATTCGTTGATGTTACCGATAACATTGTAGGTAACAGGTGCCTCGGGAATTTCTCCAAGATACTTGCGCGTGTCCCAATCGAACACCTTACGCATTTCACCTTTGGCGTGTTTAGCGGCCGGGAAGTGGCACAAACCGATGAACATACCATAGTCGTCGGCATTGTATGTGCAGAATACCGACCCATCCTTGCTTGCCTTTTTGCCCACAATGAAGTTGGTGCAAGCATAGCTACCCAGCCCAGTTAAGGCAAAGGCGGCAATTAGCAATAGCTTCTTCATAACTGTATAATGTTTGATTAATAAAGAATATTCGTTTCGTAACGCCGTTTGTTGCCTTGGTTGTCGGTGGCAAAGAAAGTTAGGCGGCGTTGTTTTCCTTTTCGTTTTATTGGTGTTTCTGCCAACCGGCATGCCACCCACGGGCTTAGCGGTACGTCTTCGAAAAGCACAAACTGCCCATCGATATAGCCTTGGTAAGTGTCGATGCCGCTCTTTGCGTCGGCAAGCCCCAGCTTGATGGTTTTCGCGGCTTGCCAATTGCCCTGCCCAACAGGCGAGATCACAGGCGGTTCGTCGTCATATTCAATGGCGTACTGCAGGTGCAAGTCGCGAATGCTTGCCGTAACCCAACCCTTATTGTACGTGCCGCCCAGATAACGCGTAACATATCCGCGACCGCTGATGTATAGTTTTGAGGGGTCTTTCACTTTCTTGTTCAGTCTTAAGCTTAGCCGTGCTGGACGAAAAAGCCGTTCTGCACCGTTGCTGAACGAATAAGCGGGAGAAAAGGCATTGGCCTTGTTGCTTTCCTGTGGCGTTAAGTTAAGGGTGTTTGCCACAGAGTAGGGTTTGACGAGCAATTGTACGCCTTGTGCTTGATAGGCAAAGGGTCGGTTCCAACTGATGCATCGCAGCAGGTTGGCGGGTTTGGGAGCTGTGAAACTTCGCCGCTTTCCCGTAACGGTGAAGGTGTATCTGGATGTATTTCCCTTAAAGTCGGTGAGTACGTATTCAATGTGGTAGTCGCGTTCTTGGTTAAAGTCCACAATTCCCTTGTTTGTGTCGGCAGTCAACATCTGCAATCCCATGCCTGGATATAAGAAAGAATGCAGGTACCACACGTTATAACGCAAGAAATGCGCATGGTCGCCCCATGCGTTAACCTGCACTGTTTTCTCGTAGGGTATGCGATTGACGTTGCTTTTGAAGACGGTCTTTCCGTCAACTAGCAGTTCGGTATGTTTCACGCCATAGCGATTGTAGGTAATTTCCATGTAATCGTTGGCCCAGATGCCGAAGCCCACCTTGCCCCAAGCGGTGAACTTATTGGGCAAATTGCGTGAAGAGAAGGCGTGCGACGACTTACCCGTGTCGTTATTAAACGCCCCTTGCCCACTTATTGGGTAGGCCATGAAGCCATGAGCCATAGGAGGCAGGCCGTCTTCCACATGCTGCCCGATGAAATCAAGCGGGTCGAGCATGTCGCCCGTGCGTGTATCGTGCAGTTCGAGGTGCAAATGGGGTGCTTCTGATGCGCCCGAGTTTCCGCTGATGGCGATGAGTTGCCCCTTTGCAATGGGAATGTCGGTGGGTTTGAACCAAAAATCGCCGTTTGATTGTTTGCTGGCATATTGGTACTTGCGCACCATAGCCTTGATGGTGGGCGCAAAAGTCTTGAGATGACAATAAACGCTGGTGTAACCCTCGGGATGTTGCACATAAACAGCTTTTCCAAATCCGTCGTACCCCACAGAGATGTGCGACACATAGCCATCGCCAATCGAGAAGATGGCCTTACCTTCAACGCCATCCGTCTTCACATCCACGCCGCCATGAAAGTGGTTGGGACGTGGCTCGCCGAAATTACCCGCCAAAGAGATGCGATAATTCACCGGAGAGCCGAAAACAACGTTGGCAGCGATGAGTATTGATGTGATGATGTTCGTCATGCTAGATGCTTTGCCTATTATTAAAAGGTGGAAAGGTGGGGCTTATTGTCTGCTTGTAGGGCGAAGTGGCGGTTTATGTTCAACGAATACGGGGGATATGTCAATGCCTTATCTCAACAACTCCCCTTTATGGAAGGCCTGTAGCTGCCCGTTGGCATGCTTCTTAATCACAATTTCGCCACCTAGCCAAATGGTGTTGGCTTGCTCTTCGTAAAGAGGCGCATAACTTTCTACCAGTGCATTGGCCACCGTTACCACGCCATTCCTCACGATTGTGCCGTCGATGTTTATCGTGTTGGCGGCAAAGTGGGTGCGTCTTTCCATTGTTCGTTGTCGTTTAAAGTAGCGCCCGTGTCTGTTTTGGTGGGTTCAGTGGGAACTTTAGGCTGTTCAGGTGCTTTCACGTGCATCTTAATCAGCCGAACATTGAATACGGGGAGCAGGCGCAATGCGGTTTGCATGCCGCCAAATGCATTCTCGTTGTTGAGCAGGAAGTAGCCGCTGATGCGCTTAATGCCCAGTCTGTCGTAGTCTGCAACTTGCAAACTGAAGTGCGAGGGCAGCGAAACATGCGTGGTTTGCGCCACGACACTGTCGTTAGAGAGTGTGAGTGCAAGCACCACAACCGCATCGCGCACACCCTCTTGATAGATAAACTGGGTGTCGAACTCAAGCAAGAAGCGGTCACCCTTGTGGAAAGTGGTGTCGGCCTTCACCTCAAACGAATACATGTTGTACGGAATTTGGCTGGTCAGCACGAAAGAGCGGTCGCCATTCCACACATTGGCCGTGTCGCCTTTCAGCGAGAACTGGTCGTATGGCGTGCTTGTACCGCCGAGAGCCAGCTCTTCATTCTCCAGCCTTTGAGACAATCGCTGGTATATTTCGCGCAAGGTGTTGGTGTTTTGCATGTAATAAACCATCGACGAGTCGAAGTGTGCCTGACTTACGCCATGTTTCTTCAGCGCAGCCAATCGATAGGCGTATTCTGTTTTGCTGTCGCCCATGCTGTTTCGCGCCATTGCCCCGGCTAGGTGATAGTCGTAGAGAATGTCTTCCATCTCATCGGGCTGGATATACTTGCTCGGCACGCCTGGCTTACAGCCAAAAGCCATAAGCGAGAGCAGGATTGTTATGCACACACCGAAAAATGATTTCACCACACGCCTCCTTTAATCTCCTTGGTTGTTTTTTTTCTTCGAGAAACTGAAAGAAATGGTTTCCCATTCCTTTCTGCAAAAGAGGAAAAGGCATACAACGCCAACGCTGATGCTTGCATCGGCAAAGTTGAACACCGGGCTGAAGAACACGAATTGTTCGCCTCCCTTGAACGGGAACCACTCGGGATAAGTGGTTACGATGAGCGGAAAGTAGAACATGTCTACCACCTTACCCGTTAAGAAACCGGCATATCCTTCGCCAAAGGGCACGAACGACGACACGGTAAAAGGCGTTGAGGCATTGAATATGAGCCCATAGAACATGGAATCAAGCATGTTACCCATCGCACCAGCCAATATCATAGATAGAAAAACCACATATCGCGTGCGCATGCCTTGCTGTACCACCTTATATATATAGCGGGTGATAACGGCAATGGCCACAAGTCGCAGAATGCTAAGAAGCAGTTTGTTGATGAAAGTCATGCCGTAAGCCATGCCATTGTTCTCAACGAAGTCGATGTAAAACCAGTCGGTAACGTGTATTGCTTCGCCAAGCGACATGCTTGTCTTCACCTCTATCTTGATGATTTGGTCGATGATGAGTATCACAACCACCAATAATATGGCCAACCGGCCATCTGTGAATATCTCTTTTCCTTTTGCCATGAATGGTGTTTCTGCAGTTCAGCACAATGTCTTGCCCCGAAAACGCTGTCCGGGGCAAGACATCCTTAGCCTGAAAGGTGTTAACTTAACGCTTACGCGCGTTTTTAGACTCCACACTCAATGTGGCATGTGGCACGGCCATGAGTCGTTGCTTGGGGATTAGTTCGCCTGTTATGCGGTCGATGCCATAGGTTTTGTTGGCAATTCGCACAAGTGCGGCTTCCAATCCCGTGATAAACTTCTTCTGGCGGCCAGCCAATTGAATGAGTTCTTCTTTGCTTTGTGTGGCACTCCCCTCCTCCAACACCTTGTAGGTTGGTGAGGTATCGTCAACGTCGTTGCCGTCTGCGTTCATCAAAGTGCGCATCATCGCTTCGTAATCACGACGTGCCAGCTTTAGCTTCTCGTCGATAACGTGGCGGAACTCTTCGAGTTCTTCGTCACTGTAACGTGTTTTGGTAGCCATAAGTTAGATAGGGTTTTAGTGAATTATTTTATTTAATTTAATGTTCAATGCAAAGTCTTCAAAGGCAATTTCCTTTCCATCGTTGGCTTCCACGAGCAATTCGTCGGCCAACACTTGGCTTTTGATGTAATCGCCGAATGCATTCACGGCTGCATCAGTCTGGGCATTGGGTGCCAAAGTAACCTTTATGCGGTCGGTAATTTCCAGTCCACTCTCTTTTCTGAGGTTCTGAACGCGGTTGATAATCTCGCGCGCCATGCCCTCTTTCACCAGTTCATCGGTGAGTTCCACTTCAAGCGCCACGGTTAGGTTGCCCTCATTGGCCACCAACCAGCCGGGGATGTCCTCGCTGATTATTTCTACATCGGCTGCTTCAACAGTCACTTCGTTGCCTTCTACCATGATGTTGATGCTTCCATTGCGTTCCAATTGGGCGATGGCATCTTGGTCCAAGGCTTCCATTTGTGCGGCGATGCCCTTCATCAGCTTGCCGAATTTCTTGCCCATAGTGCGGAAGTTGCACTTCACTTTCTTAACAAGCATGCCCTGACCCTCATCGACAAAGTTTAGTTCTTTCACGTTCACTTCGCTCATGATAAGGTCTTTCACCGCCTCGATGTGAGCACGTTGGCGTTGGTCTACGGCAGGAATCATGATTTGTAGCAAGGGTTGGCGCACCTTGATGTTCACCTTACGGCGCAAAGCGAGCACCATCGAGGTGATTTTTTGTGCCATTTCCATGCGCTCTTCCAGCTCTCGGTCGATGCAACTTTCGTCTGCAACGGGGAAGTTGGCCAAGTGAACCGACAGCAACCGCTCGCGATTGGTGGCGCGAGTGAGGTCTAGATACAACTGGTCGGCATAGAATGGGGCAAACGGAGCGAGCAACTTGGCCACCGTTTCCAGACAAGTGTAGAGCGTTTGGTAAGCACTAAGCTTATCCTGGCTCATCTCTTTGCCCCAGAAACGTTTGCGATTGAGCCGCACATACCAGTTGCTGAGGTCGTCGTTCACGAAAGTATCTATCAATCGGCCTGCCCTTGTGGGGTCGTAGTCGTCCATTTCGCGTTCCACGCCCTTAACAAGCGAGTGCAGTTCAGACAGTATCCAGCGGTCAATCTCGGGGCGTTCGTGCAAAGGAACATCGGCTTGGCTGTAATCGAACCCATCCACATTGGCGTAAAGTGCGAAGAACGAATAGGTGTTGTACAGCGTTCCGAAGAGTTTGCGGCGCACTTCGTCCACGCTTTCGGCATCAAACTTGAGGTTGTCCCACGGTTCCGAGTTGGTAAGCATGTACATGCGCACGGGGTCGGCACCATATTTCTCTATCATTTCGAAGGGGTTAACCACGTTGCCCACGTGCTTGCTCATCTTGTTTCCTTTGGCATCGAGCACCAATCCCGTAGAGATAACGTTCTTGAATGCCACGCTATCGAACACCATCGTAGCAATGGCGTGCAGCGTGAAGAACCAACCACGCGTCTGGTCCACGCCTTCGTTGATGAAGTCGGCAGGGAAAGCGATGCGCTTGTCAATGAGTTCGGCGTTCTCGAAGGGGTAATGCACCTGCGCATAAGGCATCGCTCCCGAGTCGAACCACACGTCGATGAGGTCCAATTCGCGTTTCATGGGCTTGCCAGCCTCGCTAACCAGCACGATGTCGTCTACGTATGGGCGGTGCAAGTCTATGCGGTCGTAGTTTTCTTGAGCGTAATCGCCAGGCACGAAGCCCTGTTCTTTCAGCGGATTTGTGGCCATTTGGCCTGCCGCAACGCTCTTTTCAATCGCATTATAAAGCTCTTCAACCGAGCCTATGCACACTTCGCGCCCGTCTTCATCGCGCCAAATGGGCAGCGGAGTTCCCCAGAAACGCGAACGCGAGAGATTCCAATCGTTGAGGTTTTCAAGCCAATTCCCGAAGCGACCTGTGCCAGTAGACTCGGGTTTCCAGTTGATTGTCTTGTTCAACTCGAACATCCGCTCTTTCTTTGCCGTAGAACGGATGAACCAACTGTCGAGCGGATAATACAACACAGGCTTGTCTGTACGCCAACAATGGGGGTAGCTGTGCACGTGCTTCTCTATCTTAAACGCTTTATTGGCGGCCTTCAAGTCCATGCAGATGGTCACATCGAGGGTTTCATCGGCATCGGTAAGGGTGTCGTCGTATGCGTTCTTAACATATCTTCCCGCATACTTGCCCCACTCGGGCAAGTTAACATACTTGCTTACAAAGTCGCTGTCGAGGTCTTCCACCTTAAAATATTTGCCTTCGAGGTCGACAACAGGCCGCTCAACTCCTTTCTTATCCACCAGAACGATGGGCGGAACACCTGCCTTTCGTGCAACAAGGGCATCGTCGGCACCGAAGTTTGGCGCGATGTGTACAATGCCCGTACCGTCTTCAGTAGTTACATAATCGCCCGAGATAACGCGGAATGCGCCCTCTTCCATTGGCGAGATGAGCGGCAACAGCTGATGATAGGCCATGCCAACGAGTTCTGCTCCCGTGTAGTTGGCCACCACTTTCCAAGGTATAACCTTGTCTCCCTTCTTATAGTTAGCCAGTTCCACGTCTTTTCCTGCCTCGTTAAAGTAGGCGTTAAGGCGTGCTTCGGCCAAGATAGCGGTGATAGGTTCGCCCGTATAAGGGTTGAAACTCTGAACCGCCGCATAGTCTATCTTCGGACCAACGCACAAAGCAGAGTTGGCAGCAAGCGTCCAAGGGGTGGTTGTCCACGCCATGAAGTAGGCCTTACCCCACTGGCTTAACTCGGGTTTAGGGTTAATTATCTCAAACTGAGCCGTTACAGTGGTGTCCTTAACGTCGCGATAACAGCCGGGAAGGTTCAGTTCGTGCGAACTCAACCCCGTTCCTGCCGCGGGTGAATAGGGCTGAATGGTGTAGCCCTTGTATAGCATATCCTTGGTGTAAAGCTGTTTCAACAGCCACCAAAGGGTTTCGATATACTTGTTGTCGTAGGTGATATAGGGGTGATCCAGGTCCACAAAGTAACCCATTTCCTCGGTAAGCTTGCGCCATTCAGCCGTGAACATCATCACGTTTTCACGGCATTTCTTGTTATAGTCGGCAACAGAGATGTACTTATCCGACTCCTTATTGTCTATATCTGCTTTGGTAATCCCCAATTCTTTCTCCACTCCAAGCTCCACAGGCAGTCCATGCGTGTCCCATCCTGCCTTTCGTTTCACCTGAAAGCCCTTCATCGTCTTGTATCTGTTGAAGGTATCTTTGATACTTCTGGCGAGTACATGGTGAATGCCGGGGTGTCCGTTGGCCGACGGAGGCCCTTCATAGAAGACAAACTGCGGGCATCCCGCCTTCTCCTCTATTGATTTATGGAAGATGTCGTTCTTTTCCCACTCTGCCAACACGTCTTTGTTGGTCTGTGTAAGATTAAGTCCTTTGTACTCGGCAAATTTATTGGCCATATTCTGTTTCTTTTATATGTCTTTGTTTTACAAAGCGCAAAGGTAACAAAAAAAGTTATCATAGCCAAGTATAGGTGCGAAAAAGGCACATTGCTAAACTAACCATTTCGCATTACCCAACAGCACATCGGTATCACGCACCTGAATGATGAACCACCCATGCAAATAGAAATGACGGCCTGTGTCTGCGGTGCCTGCAACAAGGGCATAACAATGAAGTGATGTGTGTAATGTAGCACATTAAGAGCATCGCGTGATGCCATAACATGCTTTCATCAGCCGAGCATCCCGCTTTATTCATGGTAGATTTTATCGCTCCCGTTAAAAAAAATCTAAAAAGATGATGTCATTCGGTGCAAAATCGATAACTTTGCAAATTAACACGCACTACGCTCCCCCGAAAACCATCCATGCGGCTTAAGCAGAACAATACTTGTAAGCTGTAGGACAAACGGGGAACATAGCTGAACACAACCTATTATATCATTTGCTGTATGAAAGATTTCTTAAAAAACGTTCTCGCTTCGGCTCTCGGAATGTTACTATTCTGCGCTGTCTGTTTCGGTTTCATCATCATGAGCATCATTGGCATGATTGCTTCAGCAGACACCGAAACGACATTGGAAGACAATTCGGTACTAACACTCAACCTCTCTGGCACCATCACCGAGATGACCCAGCCTGATGTCCTGGGGTTCTTGTCGGGCGATGCCCTTGAAAACAATGGACTCAACGACATGTTGTACGCCATCAAAAAGGCGAAAGACAACGATGACATCAAAGGTATCTACCTCGAAGCCGGCCCTTTGATGGCTGGGTTCGCCACGATGCAAGAACTTCGCAACGCTTTGGCCGACTTTAAGAAGAGCGGCAAATGGATTGTTGCATACGCAGACACGTATACGCAAGGCAGTTACTATGTGGCATCCGTGGCCAACCACGTATATATCAACCCTAAAGGACAGCTCGATTGGCACGGACTGGCCTCACAACCTTATTACATCAAAGACCTCGCCGCCAAGTTTGGCGTGAAATACCAGGTGGCAAAGGTGGGTACATTCAAAAGCGCAACCGAAATGTTCACCGAAACAAAGATGAGCGATGCCAACCGCCTGCAAGTGTCCAGGTACCTCAACGGGCTGTGGGCAAACATCTGCAAAGACGTTTCGCAAAGCAGAAAGATTAGCATTGCCACACTTAACAGCTATGCCGACGAATACCAGCTCTTTGCCGATGCGCAAAGCCTTGTCAAAAAACGTTTTGTTGACAAGCTGCTCTATGCCGACCAAGTGAAGGGCGAAGTGAAAAAACTCCTGGGCATCGATGCCGACAAAAGCATCAACCAGGTGGGCGTTACTGCCATGTGCAACGTGGCGAATGACATCAATTCTGATGATGGCAATATCGCCATCTACTACGCCGAAGGAGAAATTGTGCAGATTGCTGCCGGCGGCATGCTAAACAGCGAAAGCAACATCGTGTCGAAAGACATTTGCAGAAGCTTGGAAGATCTTAAGAACGACGACAACATCAAGGCCGTGGTGCTACGTGTCAACTCGCCCGGTGGCGACGCTTATGCCTCCGAACAGATTTGGCATCAGGTGACAGAACTAAGAAAGAAGAAGCCAGTTGTGGTATCTATGGGCGATTATGCCGCCTCGGGTGGTTATTATATGAGCTGTGGGGCCAACTGGATTGTGGCCGAACCCAACACACTGACGGGAAGCATTGGCATCTTCGGTGTCTTCCCAGACCTAAGCGGGCTTGTCACCGAGAAGCTCGGTGTGAAGTTCGATGAAGTGAAAACCAATGCCAACAGCGGTTTCGGCAACATTGCCGCACGGCCTTTCAACACTGCCGAGATGCAGATGGTGCAAGGCTATGTCAATCGCGGCTATGCCACTTTCCTCAACCGTGTCTCACAAGGCAGGAAGATGAACGTTGCCAACCTGGACAAGATTGCGCAGGGACGTGTTTGGCTGGGCAGCGATGCTTTGAAGATAAAACTGGTGGATCAATTGGGCGGTATTAGGGATGCTGTGGACAAAGCTGCACAGCTTGCCAAAATCAAAGACTACGCCATTGTAGAATATCCCGCACCTTCTAGCTGGCAAGACCAGTTGCTAAACAACATCGCGCAACGCAACACGCTCGACGAACAGCTGCGCCTTACTCTCGGTTCGGCCTACGAACCCTTTATGCTCATCCGAAGGATAAACCAAAGAGAGGCCATTCAGGCACGATTGCCAATGGAGCTCAACATCAGATAACACCAACACATGAGAACAGAAGGCGACTTCATCAAAATTCACGAATGGCTTACCCCACTAAGCTGGCTATATGGCTTTGGCGTGGGGGTGCGAAACCTGTTGTTCAAACTGGGCATTCTCAAGTCGAGGGCTTTCGACATTCCCGTCATTTCGGTGGGAAACATCACTGTGGGTGGGTCTGGA
Organism: uncultured Prevotella sp.; assembly: GCA_905373605.1. GTDB lineage: Bacteria > Bacteroidota > Bacteroidia > Bacteroidales > Bacteroidaceae > Prevotella. The sequence continues at coordinate 2,967 of CAJPTO010000026.1, read as the reverse complement.
AAGACTCCGCACGTGGAATATCTTGTGTCCCTGTTGCAAGACAAGATGAAAGTTGCCGTGCTTTCGCGTGGCTACAAACGCAAAAGCAAAGGATATGTGTTGGCGCCCAACGACTGCACAATGGCGCAAATTGGTGACGAACCTTACCAAATGAAGCAAAAATTCCCACATATTTACGTGGCTGTAGACAAGAAACGAACGCGCGGCATCGACAAACTCACCACCGATGCCACCACAAAGGATGTGGATGTCATTCTCTTAGACGATGCTTACCAACACCGGTACGTGAAACCGGGAGTCAACATCCTGCTCATCGACTACCATCGGCTTATCATCTACGACAAACTGTTGCCTGCGGGATGCCTGCGCGAACCCAAAGAGGGCAAGTCAAGAGCCGACATCGTGATTATTACCAAATGCCCCAAAGATTTGCGACCAATGGAATATCGCGTACTTACCAAGGCCCTAGACCTCTATCCATACCAATCGCTCTACTTCACCACGCTGGCTTACGACCCCTTGAAACAGGTTTACGGCGACAAGACTTGCCAATTGGACGCTCTTCCAAAGCAATGCAACGTGCTATTGCTCACTGGTATTGCATCGCCCAAGCAAATGTATGCCGACTTAAGCACATATCACTACAACCTACACCAGCTTACCTTCCCCGACCACCACAACTTCTCAAAGAAAGATGTGCGCAAAATCAACAGCCAATTTGCAGAAATGCCCGCACCGAAGGTTATCATAACCACAGAGAAAGACGCATCGCGCATCAAGTTTGTTGAAGGCCTGGAACAAGAAGTGAAAGATTGCATGTACGTACTGCCCGTGCGCATTCAGTTCATGCTGGAACAAGAAGAAAACTTTAACAATAAAATAATCAATTATGTACGAAAAAATTCAAGAAACAGCATCCTGGTTAAAACAAAGGATGACAACAAGCCCCAAAACGGCAATCATCCTAGGAACGGGGCTGGGCCAATTAGCTTCAGAAATAACTGACAAATACGAGTTCCCCTATAACGAAATACCCAACTTCCCCGTCTCTACGGTGGAGGGGCATGCAGGAAAACTCATCTTCGGAAAGCTCGGCGGAAAAGACATCATGGCTATGGAAGGGCGGTTCCACTACTATGAAGGCTACGACATGAAAGAAGTGACCTTCCCCGAACGTGTGATGTACGAGCTGGGCATCGAAACGCTATTCGTTTCTAACGCCTCGGGAGGTATGAATCCCAACTTCGTCATCGGCGACTTGATGATTATTGACGACCATATTAACTTCTTCCCCGAGCATCCGTTGCGTGGAAAGAACTTCCCCACAGGGCCTCGTTTCCCCGACATGCACGAGGCGTACGACAAACAGCTGCGCGACTTGGCCGACCAAATTGCAAAAGAAAAAGGAATCAGGGTGGTGCATGGCGTGTACGTTGGCGTGTCGGGACCCACGTTTGAAACGCCTGCCGAGTATAAGATGTACCACAGGTTTGGCGGCGATGCCGTTGGGATGAGCACCGTTCCCGAAGTGATTGTGGCTCGACATTGCGGCATCAAGGTGTTCGGAATGAGCATCATCACCGACTTGGGACTGGAAGATCAGCCCGTGGAAGTGAGCCACGAAGAGGTGCAAGTGGCCGCAAACAAGGCACAACCTCTGATGACCGAAATCATGAGAGAAATCATCAAGCGCAGCTAACATGCGCTGTCACACCTCTGGGCAATGCCAAGAAAGCTTGGCATTGCCCACTTTGGCTTAACCTCTTGTCAAAAACATTGGTCAACAAGCTAGGCCGTACCCTCAAAATAAATTTACATCATGACAGAAATATCCACACTTGGCGAATTTGGACTGATAAAACGCCTGACGCAAGACATCAAAGCAGCTAACGAGGCCACACTTTATGGCGTGGGCGACGATTGTGCCGTGCTGCATTACCCCGACAGCGAGGTGCTTGTCACCACAGACATGCTGATGGAAGGCGTGCACTTCGACCTCACTTACATCGACATGTATCACCTTGGTTTTAAGTCGGCGCAGGTTAATATCAGCGATGTATTCGCCATGAACGGCACGCCACGCCAACTCATCGTAAGCATCGCGCTAAGCAAACGCTTCAAGGTGGAAGACCTCGATGAGTTTTACGCCGGACTTAAAGCTGCCTGCAAGCAATGGAATGTGGACATTGTAGGGGGCGACACAACCTCGTCTTACACGGGCTTGGCCGTGAGTATCACTTGCATTGGCGAAGCACCAAGAACCGAAATCGTTTACCGCAATGGGGCTAAAGACACCGACTTGATTTGCGTCTCGGGCGACTTGGGAGCAGCATACATGGGCCTACAGCTCCTTGAGAGAGAGAAAACCGTGTATTACCAGCAGGTGGATGAGGCCAGGAAAAAGAAAGATGAACGGGCTTTGCAAGAGCTTAAGGCCTTCCAACCCGACTTTGCCGGCAAGGAATACTTGCTGCAAAGGCAGCTCAGACCCGAAGCGCGTGGCGACATCATCAAGAGGTTGTGGGAAGCGGGCGTAAAACCAACTGCCATGATGGACATTTCTGATGGGCTTAGCAGTGAGCTCTTGCACATCTGCGAACAAAGCAATTGCGGATGTAGGGTGTTCGAAAAAAACATCCCCATCGACTATCAAACAGCCGTTATGGCCGAAGAGATGAACATGAACGTTACAACTTGTGTCATGAATGGTGGCGAAGACTACGAATTGCTCTTCACCGTACCCATCGGCGACCATGCAAAAATAGAAAAAATGGAGGGTGTGAAACTCATCGGACACATCACCAAGCCCGAGTTTGGCAAACAACTTGTGGCGCGAGATGGCACAGAGTTTGAAATTACAGCGCAGGGGTGGAACCCTCTCAAGGGGAAGTAGTCACCAATATGCGTTTTGCCCAACGGCCTGGGCACAGCGGCTAACACTGCCAACTGTGCCATGCCAGCCTTGCA
>CAJPTO010000025.1 GCA_905373605.1 uncultured Prevotella sp. | reverse complement strand
CTCCAAATCTAAACGCCACAATGAAGACCCAAGATTCCTATTCACGCGTATTTGATTACCGGATTGCTGTGCTCACGAAGGACAATCCTGAAAAGTCGGCGTACGGGCAATGGGCAACCTACGCTGATGACGACACTTTCTATATCAAAGAAGACGACATCAAAGAACTGCTGTAGAGAGCTTATAGCCAAAAAGAATTGATTTTGGAAAAAACATCCTTTGCATGTGGCTGCATTTGCAACCAGCTGGTATGGATACCAGCGACTGGTAGCCACACTACCAGCAACTGGTAGCCACCATACCAACGACAGGTAGCCACACTTCCAGCGACTGGTAACCGCAGTACCAGCGGCTTGGTACGGATAAAAACGTGCGGACTCGATGGCAAGCGAAGTTATAAAACCATTTCTTTGAGGCTATAAAAAAATCGTTCAACCCCGAGTATTATTTCTTCAATCTCTATTTGCGACCTTTAACTATTAAAATTATTTATTATGATTACCTTACCTATTATCCTTACATATAAGGACATATCTGTCTTTCCAGACCATCTGGATTGTAATTTATACTATTGCATCAGAACAACTCCTCACGTTCGCACCAATGAAAAGGGCGAGCCTGTATTCCGAGCTGAGTTTTGGAGTGCAGCCGATGCTAAAGACAAAACTGCTGTATCGGGCTTCACTGGTGGCGGTGTAAACTTCGATGTAAATCTCAGCGTCACCGAAAACGAAAAGGAAGAAATCAGAAATCGCATCAAGTCGAGCGGCATACAACAAAGACGATACGAACAAATTATAGCCAAAGAAAGGAAAAGGGGCAATTTAATCTCTGCTATCACCAAACCATCCAACCTGAGACCGTCGAGCCAGCAAAGTAATGCGATGGAAGGTTTCATAGAAGGCGAGGCGCAAGCTGCACAATCTGCGATTCCAAAAGTTGGAGAGGTCACCTTTGGCTCTATCATCTATACGTCTGGCACGGTAGATATTTTGGAACCACAAGGTGAGGGACAACTTGTGGAATGGCATTCTGGTGGAGGAAAGCCTACCATGTTTGGCGACAACAACTCTGCAACTGCATTACGTCTTACCCCTAAGGGTGCTGCTGTGTTCTACCGTGGAATAATGGATAGGACGAAAGCCATCGGCATTCGCTTTGATTTGAAACTCCGCATGTGCATGCCTGCCTTGAACATCAGGATATATGCAGCTTCAGCACAGACTGGTTCTTTTGTAAACCATGTTGATAAGGGTTGTCTTGGCAACGTCAAATCTAGGGACATTACGAAGCTGTTAACCGACACGGGATTTATCAATATCGAAGTAAACCGCCTATCCACTGATATGGACGACAATCTCGTGAATAGCATTCGTGAATCGATGATGGGCATCATTCAAAAGAAAATTGAAGAAATCATCAAGACGAGAATTGAACCCTTAACACCTGAAGACAGAAAGAATAAAGTAGAAACAATCATCAATGAAGAAATCAAAAGCTTTACTGAGTTGAACTTTTCAGAGAGTTCCGTCTTTGAGTTCAACATTGCTCCCCAAGCAACCATTTACGAATTCTTCGAAAATGTTTCCCAAGAACATTTGGAAAAGATGGTCACCACCATCGATTTGTCCAAACAAGTGTTTGCCTTCAACGAAATTACCCTTTGCGTGTCTGCGCCTTGGGAGGAGAAACCGTTTGTCAACGCCGTGAAGTTGGAATGTGAGTACCCGTCTATTCCCGAGGGCGAAACAGACAGAAGAAAAGCTTTCTTGTTCGAGAAGAGCAATCCTGCACAAGTATGGCATTTCAGAAAACCTAAACGAGACAATGGCAAGGTGCTGTACACCCCATATGTTTATCTGAAAGGACACCATGACTGTGTACAACTTCCAAACCAAACGGCTGAAGGCGGATACATATTGGTCAATGTTGGTAGGATTGGCATCATAGATGTGGGCTTTAAAGCTCATCCCAATGCGGCTTCTCTACCCGGAGATTTAAAGGTTTCTGGTTTTCAAGTAGACTTGTGGTATAAAGACAGCAAGGGTAAAATGCTGATGGGGCCAGAACAAATTGTAACAACAAAACTTGATGAAGAGTTAAAATTCGAGAGAAACTTAGGCGTTCCTTTAGACCAGCCGCTTCATTACAAAGTCACTTATATCTTTAAGTACATCGACCCGATAACACTTCCCGAGAAAACCTTCTATATGGCTGATGATGGAGTATCCACCATCTATGCAGACTTTCCGTTCAAGAACCGTAGGAGCATTACGGTTGATTTGCCTTTGTCGCCGAACGAGGACCTGAAGGAAATCAGTGGGGATATCCGCTATGGAGATTATTATTTCCCTGTTACATTGTCGAAAGAAGACGATTGGCAGCCTGTCAAAGTGGACCTTTGCAGCCTTGGCGAAATAAAGGACAACTACACCTTCCAATTCAAACTCAAATACAACAGTAAAGAGTACAGCATGGTTTCATCGGGAACGATGAAAGGAGACAAAGACTCGCCCTCTTTGGTTGTTCCGCTTAAGCAAATAAGAGTTTTCGGAATTGACCTCCTACACCTTGGTGAAAAATACTATCGTGCCAGCGTTGAAATCACCACACCCGACAATGAGGACAGACCTATTGTCTTCTCGCTGTCTAAGAAAGATAGGGAACTGGAAAGCAAAGAGGCTTACTTGTTCTATCCTGAAGATAAAAAGTTGACATTAAATTGGAAGCTTACCCTTACAGACATGGATGGAACAGAACTACCACCCATTACGGGCAAATCCGAAAAGACAGACATTCAATTAACACCTCCTAAGAACAAATAAGTATGCTGAACCTACATCCCCCATATCTTGATGTTGGCAACATCAGGATATATACAGACGACACAGACCCTAACACGTTCTATTATGTCACACAAAAGCCAAGAATAGCTTTAGGTGACAATGGCAAGCCTGCCATTTCCATTTATGCTGTTGTGCCAGAATCTGGAGTTGGAAAAGACAATGATAGCATTTTGGAAACTGCCATGAGCATCGATGTGGACTTAAGTGTCACCGATGAAGAGATAGATGCCGTAAAAAAGGCTATACAAAGCAACTTCAAACAAAAAGCCAAGACGTTGTCGCCCGCCCCGCTACACAAAGGAACCGTCAATTTCATCATGGCACAATCCAGCGACACTTCCGATTCCAAGAAATGGTTTGTCAGCTCGGGGTTTAGTCCTTCAATGATAGGTACAAATAGAGTTTCGTTAGCCGTGAGAACTACGGGTGAGGATGCCAAACGGCTTGTCGCTGCTCTCAGCAGCAATGAAGTGGTGGCCTCTATCTACTATGAACTGGAAGTGCTAGGCATCACTCCTGTCTTTAATGCCTACATGAAGGCAGACATGGCTATGGTTTACCATCATGTTAGGAAAAGCACAAAAAAGAACTTTCTGGTTTACAACAAGGACATTGATAAAATCATCAATGAGTTGGCTGACACGCGCGTTTTGACAATCCGTGTAGAAGAACAGGATCCAGACATTAAGGCCGAAGCAATGAAAACGTTGATGAACGAATTGAAAACCGAAGTGGTGAAAAGGTTCTTCAACAAAGTAGACATTCTCTCTAACAAGACAAGTGCATCAAATGTTGTTGAGGGCATTGCTGGTACTATCGGTGGCATTCTCAAAACAATTATCCCCAATTACAGCTATTCCAGAAAGGATGTGAATGAGACTCAACTGACTAGCTTTGAAGTAAACCTGCAACAAAAAAATGCGAAGACGTTCCCAATAAGTCCGCAAGGGCAAATCAAAGAGATGATCGACAGTGCAAACCTTAATCTCAAGGACTGCCTCTCTTGGGTGCTCTTAGACGAACTGGAAGTGAAGGGACAGACGATTACAGTGAAATTGGCTGCCAATACCTTTGAGGGCAACTTCATCAAATCTGTTGTTACCTATTGCCGCGTTATCGACACCAGTACGAACATGCAGGTAAAAGAACCCGAGACACTCGCTTTCGACGCGGACGGTCAGGCAGACAAGATGTCCAAGAGCTTCACATACACACGCTACAAAAAGAAAAAATATGCTTATGAATATTGGTCGCATATCTATTTGGACGCAATACCCGGGCTATTGCCAAATCCGTTGGTAACCAAAGTGTGTGCTACGGAGAGTAATTACATCTACATCAATCCGGCTGATTATTACAAGAATTTCGAAATCGACCTGAACTTGCCAGACCTCACCATATTTGAGCAGTCCAAACAAATCATTGCTAAAGTGAATGTTCTCTGCGAAAATCATGACAATAAGGTTATTACATCCAAAGAATTTGCTTTTGACGAACAAAACGCAGACCATAAGAAATTGTCCATCATTGCTGAACGGAACTTGAACTTGAGTTATACGATTGATTTCACCTATGTCGTTCCCAATGCTAAAGACTTAGTGTTGAATATCACCCAGCCACAAAAGAATTCGATTTTACTTGTTCCCAATCCTTTCGAGAGCAAATGGCAAGTTGATTTGGACTGCGTGGCAGATTGGGGAACCATTGAGCGGGTTATACTGCAGACACGCATAAATGATCCTTTACAAGAAGAGCCCATAGTTAATCACTTCCGCTTTGATGGTAGCCACACTTCTGATGTTCTTAAAGCATCATGCAGCTTGGAAACTTCCAAATGGACTTTCGAATACTACTATCATGTTTACCATCGTGATGGCAGCAAGACGGAAGGTGGATGGAATCAAGTACAAAACGAGAGTTACGTGGTGATTGATGTCGGCAGCCTTAAGCCGGAACGCACAGTAAAAGTGGGATTGAAAAATCCTTCCGACTTCACTAATCTCCACATAGCCAAGTTAAAAGTGTCTTTGTTCCCTGAAAACAACACACCAAAACTTGATCAATTTATTATCAATGGTCGTGTCACGGAATTTAAATATCCTTGGAAAAAGGGTGAAACTAAAGCATACTATTACAAGTTTACCGCAAAGGATGAGGATGGAAGAGAAATTTTTCAAAAAAAGAAAACCCTTGATGACTGTGACGAACTGCTGCTGGAATTTAAGGATAACTAAATTGTTCATTAGTGAATTCTAGAAGTTGGCTTGAAAGATTTGTTGCTTACAGTAAGAAACAACAAAAGAAGCGACAATGGCAAATAAGGGAAATGCCAAAAGCAATACAAGGAACATGTATTGATGTATGGCAAAGACCTTAGGAATATACACACTATAAATGGAAGAAACGATGCTGGATTTATCAATGTCATTCGGTAATTACGAAGGTATAACTTTCTATGGAGATCATAAGGACAATAATATTGTTTACTATTTTCCCAACGAAATCAAACTTGCCACAAAAAACGATGAAGAAAAAGGATATGAACTTGCTCTTCAAGTTTACTATGAAAACAAGTTGGTTGATTCCGCATCTGAGTACGATCTAGAGAAAACAGCTGGGTCGTTCCTTCAACTTAGTGTTAATTGCACCGTGAGTCCCCAAAGGTTGGAAAAGGCATTTGCTGCTTTGAGAAAAGACCATTCGTCTATTCCATCTCAAGCAAAGCCTACTCCACCTTTATGGACTGATGGAAACGTACATCTCATTACGCTTGGCGAATCTTCGTTTGACAAAGGAAAGACCAACGAAATAGTAAAAACAATCGTCAGTTCCCAAAGACCTTCATTAACAAAAGATCTTAAAAGCATCTTCAGTGTACACTATGATAGGATGGGCACTGAATTGATCTATTCTGCAATTAAGAGCGGACAGGGATGTTCCGTAGCTGTGGTCTACGACTTGTCTTTTGCTGGAATACGCCCTGCTTTCGACTTGAAAATGTCTGCAAACTTAAGGCGTTGCCAAGAAACGGTGAAAAAAAATCTTGGCTTTGATCTTGAATTGCCTATAAAACAAGTACATCTCGACCTACATACACAGTTTGAATGGCTTACACAGGAGATGGTTAAAAATGGCGACATTAAGATTGAACACATCTCACAATTGACCTCTGATGAAGAGAGAAAAGAGGAAGACAAGTTAGTGAACGAATTCAAAGAGAAGGTGTTGCAAGAACTTTTCAGTCCTATAACAACCCAAACGGATTCACCAGAAAAGATTAATGCACTATCAAAAGTAATTGGCATAATTAGCCCTGTTAAATTGGGACTCAGTTTTAAGTTTAACAAACAAGTCATTAGCGAGGAACGGGTGATACAAGTAGATTACTCAGAACGGTCTGCTGTTATCCGTCACCACAGTCCACAAGCTATAATACTGGACGAGGGGAACGCTATCGCCAATCATTTCGACAAATATGTGAAAACAGTTGTACTAGGAACAAATTGGGTTACGAAAAGCGTTAACGTTAGGCTGTTCTACGACTTTGAAAAAGAGGATAGTGATTTAGAGTGTGCAGAAATCGTAATATGGAAACACAAGGATGGCATAAATTCAAATATGCCTGCCAATTGCTTTGCACTCCCAGATAAGGCTAAGCCGCTAGGAGATTTCACATTCACTGCTTTTGAAAGAGTTGACGACCGCCGAATTTCATGGGCGTGCGATGAAAATGATGATGGAGGTTTCTATTATCAATTGCGCTTAATATATTCGTGTGCCATTAGAAATTGTTACACACCCAAAGAGATTGTCTCACGCCCAATTTTGTCTTACAGCAATAGCATATCCATCATTCCAAATTCCTATTCGTCATATAAGAACATTCCCATGATGATAGGGCGTGTCGATTTTAGTGTTTTTGATAAAGTTGAAGTCGTGATTGATGTCGAAGATGCAACAGGTAAAGTGGTTGTGAGGAATAAACGCATCTTATTAAATGAAGAAAACAACGAAAATAGGTATATTGTACGTGGAACAGACTCCGAAGACATGAATGTTTGGGTTTCGAAAGTCTTTTATTTCAAAGAGAAAGGAATGCCTGCCCTCAAGTACCCGCCTTATCTCTTGCAGGATTATGCGATTGTCATTGACGACTCACTGACTACAAAAGAAATCTCACTGGACATTTCTGGAGATACGGAACAAGTAGATAAAATTTCCATTTCGTACATCATCAAGTCTATTGTTACATTGCCGAGACAGACTTGCCACATTGACAACTTCAATCAAGAATGTATTAGTATCACTACATTTGATTCGGAAGATGTCATCTGCTATGAAGTTTCTAAAGTGTATAAAGACGAAAACAATAAAAGGAGAATTAAGCTTCTGGGAACTGAAGAAATCTTGGCTAAAGAATTATGCCGCATCACAATCAATCTTGACAACTAATTCTTGGGGTTAGATACAAATTCTCTAGCACCTTCTATCTCCTGTTGCCTGATTTGTTGTGCCAAAGCTGGCACCAACTAAACGCACCCAACACTTTGCCCTTCCATCACATGTGATGGAAGGGCAAAGTTAAAGTGGTGTCAAAACAGTACGAATAAGCTTTATCGCTTGCTGCGTATTTCGGCCAAAGCCTTCACCCAGTCGGTGTCTAGGGAGAACTGGGTCATGTAGTTGCTGTTGTCGTAATAGCTCAATACCAGTTCTTTGTCGGCATCGTGGAAACGGCTGTTGTTGATGCTGGCGTTCTTAAAGCGGGCCATGACGAGTTCTTTTTGCGATTTTTTCTTAGCCTCAGACAAGCGTTTGAAAAACAGGTTGATGAACTCGTGCATGGCATAAGCCTGCACATCGAGCATGCGAACGGTGCTGTCGGGCATCAGTTCTTTCGACTTCATGGCCATATAGTTCAGCTCATCCACCTTGAATGTGGCCACTTTGCGCACGTGCAGGCTCTTACTCTTGTCGGCTGCCGTCTTCTTAGATACCGTTAATATGCGCTTATACACGTCTTGTGCTTGCGCCGTAAACGCTGTGGCGCATGCCATCAGCGCAATCATCAAAATCTTTCTCATTGTCGTTTACTTTTTTCTTTTATACTTCTAATTTTATTGAGTTTCTTAGTTGAGCAGCCTTGCACCTTCACATGCTGTTGCACATAGGTGCATTGGCTGCAAAAGCAATGTTGCGAAGCTAAACTTTGAGCGGAGAAAGCGTATCGTCGCTTGACCAGCCTCACAACAAGCCTGCACAAGAACATAAAAACCGCACTTCATTTCCCTGCAACGCGGTTTTGGTTTCGGTTCACAAAGTCTTTCCACCCCCGATATTTGGTGTCGGTTTCGGGCCTGTCCATCTGCAAGAAATGGCAATAGGCTGCACCCAGTGCATCGGTTGCATCCATAAACTTGGGCATGTCGTCATCGGTTAGCTTCAACATGCGCTTCAGCATGCCTGCAACCTGCTCTTTAGAAGCCTGTCCTTGGCCCGTTATGGCCATCTTAATCTTCAGTGGAGCATACTCGTGAATGGGTATGTCGCGATGAATTGCCGCCGCAATGGCCACACCTTGCGCCCTACCCAGCTTCAACATCGACTGCACATTCTTGCCGAAAAATGGAGCTTCAATGGCCAATTCGTCGGGCAGATAGGCATCGATGATACCCGAAACGCGCTCGAAGATGTGCCCCAACCGCAAATAAGGGTCGGGCATCTTGCGCAAGTCGATAACGCCCATAGCCACCATTTGCGCCTTTTTCCCCACCACACGGATAACGCCGTAGCCCATAACGGTGGTGCCAGGGTCGATGCCAAGTATTATTTTTTCTGTCTCTTCTTTGTGCATGAGCTGTTTTTTGTTGGTGCCTGTGCTACAGTGTTTCGATGCCTTTAGGAATACAAGGTAGCGAACAGCGCATTGCAGCAAAGCATTTGGCTTAACCACCTTACCACCTACTACCTTACCCCTTACTCCTTTACTCCTTTCTACCTGTCCAAATACGGGTTATGTGCCAGTTCATATCCTATCGAAGTTTCTGGCCCGTGCCCCGAAAACACGCGCGTTTTGTCGGGCAATTGCGACAAGTGGCGCACGCTTTGCATCATCTTAAACATGCTTCCACCAGGAAGGTCAACCCTTCCCACCGACCCCCTGAAAAGCGTATCGCCTGTAAAGGCCACGTCTTCGGCTTCGCAATAAAACACACAACTGCCCTCGGTGTGTCCTGGCGTGTGGATGATGGTGAAGCAATGGTTGCCCCAAGTGATGGTGTCGGCCTCGGTGAAATAGCGTTCCACGGGCGGTTGCTCCTCTTCCAGCGGCATGTTCAGCAAGTAAGCGGCCTGTTCGGGCAGCTGGTCAAGCAGCTCGCGGTCGGCTTCGTGCACCTCAGGGCGCAGTCCGTAGGTGGCAAACACAAAGGCATTGCCCAAGTTATGGTCCACATGGCCATGCGTTGCCAACAGTCGGCGAGGCGAAAGCTGGTTGTCGGCAATGTATTTTGTAAGGGCCGACTTATCTTTCTCGAAGAACGCGCCGCAATCAATGATGCAGCATTCGTTCGTTTCGTCGGACACAACATAGCAATTTTCTTGCAACATGTTGCATGTTATGGTATGTATCTTCAACATTCTTATTAATCGTTTTGCGTTCTTGTTTTGCACATTCGGCAAATTCGGTTGCTAACCAAGGCGAAAAAAGAACCTCGGCAACCGCATGACAGCTGGTGCAGCCCTATCTACATGGGCACATACACCACGTTTTTTTCTTTGAACCACGCATCATCAAACCAGTTTGACACGGGCGTTATGTCCACAATTTTCTTCACCGTTCGCGTTTCGGCCTCCAGGTTTCCGCCTTTCAGGCAGATAAGTCCGTTAGGCAGGGCGTTGTTTTGTTCACGAGCGATGTTCTTCTTCACGATTTTCATCAGTTCGGGCAAGGGCATCACGGCACGGCTCACCACGAAATCGTAGGAGCCGCGTTCCTCTTCTCCCGACAATTGTTCGGCCGTAACATTCTTCAAGCCCACGGCCTCGGCCACAGCCTGCGTCACACGTATCTTCTTTGCCGTGCGGTCAATCAGCTTAAAGCTGCATTGGGGGAACACAATGGCCAGCGGAATGCCGGGAAAACCGCCACCCGTGCCGAAGTCGAGCACGCTTGTACCGGGCTTAAACTGCACATACTTGGCGATGGCCAGCGAGTGAAGCACGTGGTGAAGGTAAAGATTGTCGATGTCTTTGCGCGAAACCACGTTGATGCGTTCGTTCCATGTGCGGTAAAGCTCGCCAAGTTGTGCCAGTTGTTCTTGCTGTTCGGCAGTCAGTTCGGTAAAATATCTTCGTATCTCGTCCATTGTTCTTTTTTGTTCAAAGGGTTTATTCGCCCTTGTCCGTTCGCTTAGGCCTGCACATGTTGGCGTTCGGGAAGCCATTGCATGGAAAGCGGCCTGTTATTTCAAAATCCCACTCAATTCTCTTCGGCTCAACGTCACGCTGATTTCGCCCACGGCGTGCGGTGCAATCTCGTCTTCGCAATAGACAAAGGTGAAGCTATCGTCGTCGATGGCGAAGTTGTAAGGCACATAAACATGCCCATCGGCAAACACGTCTTTCTTAGAAAGTTCGTCCAGTCCGTCGCAATCAAATCGCTCGCCCACTTTCTTAAGCAGCAGTTCTTTCAGCGTAGGCTCGTAACCCGGCACAAAGACATCTTGCAGTTGCAGCACACGGCCCGTAGCCATGTCGATGTTTCGCAGCAGCGTTTGGTTAATCCCGTGTTCTCCGCCGCCGTAAGTGTAAACCTTGGCGGTATAAATCACGATGCCCTCTGCCCCATTCCTGGTATTGGTTTTCACCTTATACTCGTAGTTATAGGAATTGGGATGCTGCCTATCCTGACGGAACAAGGGGGCATAATCGGCCTTATAGTCGTTAACGAGCCTATTCACGAACGAGTCGACCGCCTGTTTCATGCCAAACTTTTGGTTGGAAAGAGCCAGGTAGTCGGGCATAAGGATGCCCGAGTGGAGCAGAGCATTGTTTATTTTGTCCGCGTTATTGCCCTTGGCATACTGCACATTGAGCGTCACTCTGCATAGCGGCGAAAGCTTATCGCTGGTCAATGCCACGGTGGTGTCTACCACAATGCTGTCAAACTCCATTCCTTCGACCTTGGCCGTAGTGCCCACTTTGCCTTTACAAGCGGCAAGAGCCACAAGGGCAACGGCGAAAGCGATGAGTATTTGTTTCATGTTTCTGTTTCGTGATAATGTGCAAAGTTACGAATAATTTACGCAATGATGGGGATGTTTGATGTTAATCTGTGTTTTTTCTATGGCGTTAAGCACGTATGAGGCGTTAAGTCGGCTAAGGAGTTATGGCGTTATGGTTAAAGGCTGGTTCTAAAAATTCCACGCAAGAGTTCATTTCCTTTTTATTATTTAGCTGTTGATGTTGTTCTTTCGTTTTCCTTGCGCATGATGCCCTGTGCGAGTTCAAATGGCGTGGCAGTGATGTATAGCCTGGCTTTAGCACTTGAAAAGTAAAAATTTCGGTACAGATTTTAACATTATGGCTGCCCACGCGCGCCAAAAATTACCCATCGGCTGCAAAAAATCATTTCTCGTATGGGGTTAATGTGAGGAAGTGAGGAGCGAGAAGCGGCATCTGGCACGCCATTTTGCCGCTTTTAGCTTGCTTTTAGCACAGAACATGTGCTAAGTGCCGCAAATAGCCGTGCTTTTTGCATGAAAAAGCCATGCTAAATGCGGCACTTAGCCTTGCTTTTTCATACACTTTGCATGGCTAAATGCATCAAAAAGCAGGATAATGAATGAAAAGGGTGTTGTTTTAGACGTACAAAGGTACGCTGAATGGCATGAAACGGACGGGAGAATTGACAAAAACACCGATTAAAAAACACACAAAGGGAATGATCTAGCAAAGCTAAATGATGCAAAATGCATCATTTTATGTTGGTGTTGCTGCCAAAAGTGCATCTGAACAACAAGTAAATGTATGTGTTTTGATGGTTTTGAGGCCTAGAAAAATGCTAGAATGGTGCGTGAAGAAATGACGTTTTGTAAAAATATTTCTGATTTCTGCAAGGCAAATATCTTGGCGGGGGTAGGCCTCTTTTCAGTTTTTGACATAAACACATGTTCTTTTGACAGAAGAACAAAAGGACATATCGTTTATGAAGTGAGGTTGTACAAAAGCGTTTTCCAACTTTCGCTCCTCAACTCTTAATCACCTTAACTACTTAACTCCTTAACCACTTATCACCTTAACTACTTAACTCCTAATCACCTGTTGTACACTTCTTCACTACATAACAACTAAAAAAATCACTCTTCGTTGCTCATAATCAGAAAAATATGTGTACCTTTGCAGCCGCTGTCACGAGTTGACGGCATAAAATTCAAACCTCAATACATATTTTTAATTTGCACAATGGCAACAAAAATCAGATTACAACGCGGCGGCCGTAAGGGATATGCTTTCTATGGCATCGTTATCGCCGACGCAAGAGCACCACGTGATGGTAAATTTACTGAGAAGATTGGTACTTACAACCCTAACACCAATCCCGCTACCGTAGATTTGAATTTCGAACGCGCCCTGCATTGGGTGGAATGTGGCGCACAACCCACAGACACTGTTCGCAATATCCTCAAGGGCGAAGGCGTTTACTTGATGAAGCACCTGCGCGGTGGCGTTAAGAAAGGCGCATTCGACGAGGCTGCCGCCCAAAAGAAGTTCGATGCTTGGAAAGAAGAGAAGAACAAGGGCAACGAAGCTGTGCGCAACAACGAGGCTAAGGCTAAGAAAGACCTTGAAGCTAAGAGGCTGGAAGCTGAAAAGGGCATCAATGCCGCTATCGCTAAGAAGGTGAACGAAAAGAAAGCTGCCGAAGCTGCTGCACAAGAGGCTGCCGAGGCTCCCGCTGAAGCATAAAGACTATTGTCTTAACAAACAAAACACGAGAGGGATATGCAAGATGAATGCATGTCCCTCTTTGTTTTTTTGACAGAAGAACAGAAGGGCTTTGACAGAAGAACAAAAGGACATATCGTTAATGTCGTGAGGTTGCATAAAAGGCGTTAGCCATTTTTACGTCTTTTGCAACCATCTTGACATAAACACATGCGCTTTTGACAGAAGGACAAAAGGACATATCAATAATGTTGAGTGGTTGCATAAAAGGTGGTAGCCATTTTTTCACCCTTTCACCTTTCCTATTCTTCCACCTTTAAATGGCATTAGCCATTTTTTCACCCTTTCACCTTTCCTATTCTTTCACCTTTAAATGGCGTTAGCCATTTTTTCACCCTTTCACCTTTCCTATTCTTTCACCTTTAAACGATGCTTATTCTCTGCGACAACCAAGACATAACGTGCGCTGGCCTACTGTGGCTATGCAAAGAAATGGAAGTGGGCGACATTGCCGTTGCTCACGATAAGGCCACACTCGCACAATTGCTGGAAAAGCAACGGCAAGCGGCGGTGGTGATAGATTATACACTGTTCGATTTCACTGGCTTTGAAGAACTGCTTGTTTGGCAACAGCGGTTCAAGGCCGTGCAATGGCTCTTCTTCAGCGAAGAACTATCCGCCGACTTTGTGCGGATGGCCTTGGCTTCTTCAACGCGCTTTGGACTGTTAGCCAAAGATGCGCCACTTGATGACATCAAAACGGCAATGAACAAAACGCTACTGGGTGAGCAATATCTCTACCTGCCGCTCGTGCAAATGGCAAACGAACAGCAAATGGTGGAGGAAGACGCCAAACTTACCAAGACTGAAACGGAGATTTTGCGCGACATCGCCCTGGGATTTACCACGAAAGAGATTGCCGAGAAACGCTTTTCGAGCTTCCATACCATCAACACGCACCGCAAAAACATCTTTCGCAAACTGAAAGTGAACAATATACACGAAGCCACTAAGTATGCTTTGCGTGCCGGCTTGGTGGATGCTGCCGAATATTACATCTAACAGGTGACGATGTTAGTTGCGTGTGGCTGTGTGTCTATAACGAAATGGAACTGCTAAAGGGGAGGATGTGGCTGGCAGGATAGCTTGCAAAATGTGGGAAGTGAGGTTCTGTTGGGCAAATCTAGTAAGACAATAAGGCATCTAGTAAGACAATAAGGCGTTTATTTCCCACTCAAAGGCTTGTTCTGCCTGAGTTGTTCCACGGCTGTAGCCAGTTGTTGCATGGCCTGTTGCAGAATGGCGCGCGGTGTTCCCACGTTCATGCGCATGTGGTTTTCACCACCAGGGCCGAACATCTCGCCGTCGTTCAAGGCTAAGTGGGCTTTGTCTATGCAAAGGTCGAGCAATTGGGCATGGTCAAGTTTCAGTTCCGAGAAGTCTAGCCACACCAAGAAACTGGCTTGTGGGCGCAAAGGACGCACCTCGGGGATGTGTTTTTTGCAGAAATCTTCCACGAAAAGCACATTGCCTTCCACGTATTTGAGCATTTCGCGCCGCCATTCATCGCCCTTTGTGTAGGCCGCAATGGTGGCGATGGGCGCAAAGATGGTGGGTTCTTCCAGTTCGTTGGCCGAGAGCCAACGGAAAAACTTGGCTCGCAACGCCTCGTTGGGAACAATGGCAAACGAACTGACGATGCCTGCAATGTTAAATGTCTTTGAAGGTGCGCCAAAGGTGATGGAGATGTCGGCAGCACGCGGGCTAACAGTGGCAAATGGCGTGTGACGGTTGCCGAAAAGAGCCATGTCGGCGTGTATTTCGTCGCTAACAACAAGGATGTTGTGCTCGTAACAGAAGTCGGCCAGGCGTTGCAACGTGGCTTTGGACCATGTTTGTCCTGCCGGGTTGTGGGGATTGCACAGCACAAGGAGCTTACATTGCTCATCGCACACGGCCTCAAGGTTGTCGAAGTCCATGTCATAGTGGCTCTCGGCATTGCGTTTAAGCGGATTGAAGACCACCTCGCGGCCGTTTGCCAGCGGCGTAAGACGGAAAGGATGGTACACTGGTGGCTGAATGATAACCTTTTCGCCGGGACGCGTGAACACATTCACCACAAATCCGATGCCCTTTACAATGCCTGGGATGTAAGTGAGCCACTCGCGCTGTACGGTCCATTGGTGTTGGCGTTGCTGCCAGTTGATAATGGCTTGCCATAAGTCGGTGGGCGTGGTGGTGTAGCCGAAGATGGGATGTTCCATGCGCTGTCGCAGGGCATCAACGATGAAAGGAGGCGTGGCAAAATCCATGTCGGCCACCCACAGTGGCAACAAATCGTCGCGTCCCCAGCGCGGCTTCAACGCGTCGTGCTTAAGGTCGCCGCTTCCTTTGCGGTCTATTATCTGGTCGAAATTGTAAGTGTGCATTTGTTTTTTTATTTAGTTGTAGTGCTAGGTGATGGTTATCCTAGGGTTTCTAGGGTTTCTAGATTTTCTAGGTTTCCTAGGCTTTCTGGATATGCTAGGTTTTCTAGGTATTCTAGTCTTTCTAGGTATTCTAGGCTTCCTATAAATCCTAGTTTTCCTAGGCTACCCCAACGCTTGCTTGATGTCTTCAAGCAAGTCGTCTACGTCTTCTAGGCCGATGCTCAGGCGGATGGTTGTGTCTTTCACATCCATTTTCTTGCGTTCTTCGTCCGAGAAAAGGCCGTAAATGGTGCTTGCCGGATGAATGGCGAGGGTGCGATTGTCGAAGAGATTGGTGGCGCGATGTATCAGTTTCAGTTTGTTGAGCATGTCGAAGCATGCCTGTTGGCTCTCCAAGTCGATGGTTATCATTGCGCCGGCGGTGTTGCCGAACTGCTTATGGGCCAGTTCGTGATAAGGATTGTCGGGCAGTCCCACATAGTTGACGTGCTTAATCTGTGGCAAGGCCTGCATGCGTTGCGCCAAGTGGAGGGCGTTGGCGGCCTGAATGCGGTAGCGAGCATCTAGCACCTCGAGGCCAATGGTTTGCAGATAAGCCGCTTGGGGAGTCATGTAAGCCCCGAAGTTGAAGAGCATTTCGCCACGCAAGGCAGTGCCAAGCTGTGGGAATGTGCCGTAGTCGACGACCAGTCCGCCCAACGATGTTGCGCCGCCACTGATGTATTTGGTGCTAGAAACCACTTCTGCATCCACCCCGAGAGCCTTTGCCGAGAACTCGGTGAACGGGATAAGCGTGGTGTCTGCCACAAGGGGTATGCCTTTGTTGTGGGCCAGGGCGGCCAAAGCGGGTATGTCGGCCACCTCCAGTTGTGGGTTTGTCATGATTTCGAGATACACGCAGCAGGTGTTTTCGTCAATCAAAGGAGCCACTTCGGCAGGTTTTGTGAGGTCGCACTGGCGCGCTTCAACGCCGAAACGCTTAAGCGTAGAGGTGAGCAACGAATAGGTATTGCCGAACATGTGCCGCGAAGTGACGATGTTTTTGCCTTGCTCGGCCAGAGCCAGAAACACTGCGCTGATGGCTGCCATGCCCGAATTGAAAGCAACAACGCCCGTTGCGCCCGTGATACCCATCACGCGGCGTTCCAAGTTTTCTACCGTGGGGTTGCCCACACGCGAATAATCGGGTGCGATGATGCGGCCGCAGAACACGTCGGACATCATTTCGGCGTTGTCGAACTCGTATGCCACGGCGTTATATACGGGCATGCTCAATGCATCGTAGGCATCGCGGCGTTTGTAGGGCTGGTGTATGGCGCGTGTTTTCTTTTTCATCTTTATGTGTTTAGTTGTTGTGGCGGCATCAATACCATTCCACGGCGTTGCCGTAACCACTTCGCTTGTCGTATTTGAGGGCATCGGTGAGGGTCGAGGCGTTGCAACGGAAGGTGAAGTTGTAGCTGGTGTATGGGGCAAGAACCACCGAACAGCTCATGCTGAAGCAGTGAAGGTCGCGTTGCAGCGAGGCGGTGGTCATGGAAATCTTCTTGTTTTCGAAGTCGTAACCCGAAGAGAAGCTGATGTTCCACCCTTCGCTCAGGCGTATGTTGCCGCTCATGTTGAGCGTTTGGGTGAACTTGTAGGGATAACGCATGGTTCTGTAGTTGAACTTCGCGCGGTCGGTGTTCTCACTCATCGTGATGCCATAGCCGAAAGTGATGCTCCAGGGCATGGAGAAGCGCATATATCCGTCTTCGTCCGTTTCGGTTTTTCCACCACTGTTGGGATTGGCTGCACCACGTTGCCCCTCAATCATGTCGTCATCGATGTTGCTTTCAATGTTTGTGTCAAGACCTTCGTCGTTGTTTTTGGGCTTCTTGTCGTCGTCTTTGGTTTTCTTGCCAAAGAGCTTGGCCAACTTTTCGGGCGTGAGTGTGAACGAAATGTTTTGCGACATGCCTTGAAAACGGCCGAACCTGCCACGTCCCCACTCGGTGTGTGTGCCCACATAGGGGTTTCCGTCCTTATCCAATTCGTAGGCATAAGTGGCGAAAACGGCGTTCATGCTGAAGGTATAGCTCTTCCACCACTTCAATCGGAGCCGCATACTAAGGTCGCTCCACGGGCGAGTTTCGGCCGCCATGTTGTACGACATGGACGCGCCAAGCTCGTCGATGATGCTTAGTTTCTTAAATCCCGTTGAGTCTTTGTCGGACCGCACTTTCATTTCGATGTTGTTTCCGAGGTCGAACGACACGCTACCCGTCTTTCCGCGCCCGGGAACACCGAAGAGCGAACCCTCGTAAGGCGAATATTCCACGAGCGAGACGTTGCCTGCAGCGTCTGTTTTCTGGTAAGTGGCATAGTAACCATAGCGCGCCGCTCCGAAGTCGGGCGCGTAACTGAAGCTCACTTGTGGGGTGATGACGTGCCGAATGGCCACAATCTTGTCGCCGAAGATTTTGCGGCTGGGCGTCCAGAAGCCGTAAAGCTTGGTGTTGGCCGATATGCTCATGCGCCAATCGTACACGTTGTGGAAGCCATAGGTGGTGTCGCGCAGTTCGGTTTGGCGCGCAACGTCCCACGAACGGTTTATCTTATTGGTGTACATGCGGTCGGTAAACGAGAACGAGGGGTTGAGGCTAAGGTAGTTGAAGAGCGTAAACGACCCGCTGATGGGTACGCTGTGCAACATGCCGTTGCGCCAATCCTTGATGAGGTTCGAGCGAAGCAGGCGGTCTTCTTTCGTGTTTATCGAGTTGCTTAGCTGTCCGGTGTAGCTCATGGCAATCTTTTCGTACCACCGTTCCTTGCCCACTGCGCGCTTTCGCTTAAAGGGATTGAAGCGTGCGATGGAGATATTGAGGTCGGGAAGGGTAAGTGCGATGCTCGAGTCGCGCATGTTTTGCGAGATGTTTCCCGTTGCGCTGAGGGAAAGTCCGATGCTCGAGAACCCCGTACTCCAGCTAACGGACGAGGTGCGTGTGCTTTGTGTGAGAGCCTGTGGGTTGTAAAGGCTGTTCATGTTGTTGCGTTCGTAGCTGGTAGAAGCGAAGTTTACGCTTCCCGAAAGCGTGGTAAAGGGGTTTGCTTTGGGGTCTTGTCGGTGGCTCCATTGCAGTTTGAAGCTTGTTTGCGACGAGTAGTCGGGCAGGCCTTTGTCGCCCGTCTTGGTGTTTTGGTAGCTGAAATAGAGGCTTCCGTTGTAGCGATAGCGGCGACGATAGTTGCTTGCAGCCGAGAAACCCCACGACCCTTTGGTGTATATTTCGCCCAAAAGCTTGAGGTCCCACTTATCTCCAAGGGCGAAATAATAGCCAATGTCGCGCAGGTAAAAGCCGCGTTCGCTCTCATCGCCGTAGGTGGGCATGATGAAGCCGCTGCTGTATTTCTTGGTGAAGGGGAAGAATCCATAGGGAATTGCCAAAGGCAAAGGCACGTCGGCAACGACAAGATAGGCCGGCCCGAACGTCACATCCTTGCCCGGACGCACCTTAGCACGCGAGAGCGCGATGTAAAAATCGGGGCAATCTTTGTCGCAAGTGGTGTAACGACCGTGTTGAAGATAGATGTCGCCATTGGCATCTCGCTTGGCTTTTTCACCGAAAAGAAATCCCTCTTGCTGCTGTGTTCGCACGTCTTTTATCAGTCCTTTCTTCGATTTGAAGTTGAAGGCCATCGTGTCGCTGCTGTATTTGTCGCTGCCCATGTTGAAAACAGGCTTGCCCTTAACGCCGTCTTTCTCGGTGCTGTCGGGTGTTCCTGTGGCATGCACCACGCTGCTGTCGGTGTTGATGCGTATGCGTTCGCTGGCCAAGTCCATGTTTTCGTATTTCACTTTGGCCGAGCCATAGAGGTAAGCCATTTTGGTTTCGGCATTATACACCAGCGAGTCGCTGCCCGAGTAGACCACGGGAGCGTCAATACCGTTTTTCTTTTGTCGGTTAATCGAGTCGAGCCGCATGGAGTCATCCACTTGTTTGTTGTGCTTATAGATGGCCTTTTGCAGCGAGTCCATGCGAGTTGTGTCGTTGGCAAGCCGTGCCAACGAGTCGCGCCTGATGGAATCGGCCTGCCTTTCAGCAGCCGTCTTGGGCGTTTTCTTTCGCTGCGCGAAGGGTGTATAAACCCCCGCCGCCATAAATATGGCGACAAACAGCAACAGGGCAATTAAGGATTTTCTTCGCATTCTTGGCTACAAAATTAAAGAATTAATGGTGAACCTTCTTGCACTTATCCCTTTTTAACACTTTAATATCGCCACTTTGGGGCATTTTCGCCTTACCTACGCCACCGTAAGCCCACAACATGCCTGCCACAACCCATGCTAAGGTGCGGAGAATGTGCCAAAACACGCGTTTCCGAAAGCCCCTTCGCACACAATGCAAACCCATTGATTTGCAAAAACTTCAAACCAAAGGGCCGTATTTGATTTTTTTTATCTAATTTTGCACCGCTATATTATCTCTATAATATATGGTTTAAGCAACTTATGAAAAAGAAAATACAATTCAGTCTCGTATATCGAGACATGTGGCAAAGCTCTGGAAAGTTTCAGCCACGCAAAGATCAGTTGGAGCGAATTGCTCCCGTAATCATTGAAATGGGATGTTTCTCGCGTGTTGAAACCAACGGCGGTGCCTTCGAACAAGTGAACTTGCTGGCTGGCGAAAACCCCAATGAGGGTGTTCGCGCTTTCTGTAAGCCTTTCAACGAGGTGGGAATAAAGACCCACATGCTGGACCGCGGACTGAATGCCCTGCGCATGTATCCCGTGCCAGACGATGTTCGCGCCCTTATGTATAAGGTGAAGCACGCACAAGGCGTTGACATCCCCCGTATTTTCGACGGTCTGAACGACGTTCGCAACATCATACCCAGCATCAAATGGGCTGCCGAAGCAGGCATGACTCCGCAAGGAACGCTCTGCATCACCACCTCGCCCGTGCACACTCTGGAATATTACAGCGGCATTGCCGACCAACTTATCGAAGCCGGAGCTAAGGAAATATGCTTGAAAGACATGGCCGGTATTGGCCAACCCGCGCTATTGGGCAAGCTAACGAAGGCCATCAAGGACAAGCATCCTGAAATAATCATCGAATATCACGGCCATACGGGTCCCGGACTTTCGATGGCTTCAGTGCTTGAAGTGTGCAACAACGGCGCCGACATCATCGACACTGCCATCGAACCGCTGTCATGGGGAAAGGTTCATCCCGATGTTATCTCGGTGCAAAGCATGCTGAAGAACGAGGGATTTGATGTGCCTGAAATCAACATGAGCGCATATATGAAGGCGCGCGCATTGACACAAGAGTTCATTGACGAATGGTTGGGCTACTTCATCAACCCTGCCAACAAGCTGATGAGTTCGCTTTTGCTGGGCTGTGGCTTGCCCGGAGGTATGATGGGAAGCATGATGGCCGACCTAGCAGGCATACATAGCACCATCAACAGCATTCGTGCAAAGAAGGGAGAAGCCGAATTGTCTACCGACGACATGCTCATCAACCTCTTCAACGAGGTGGAATATGTGTGGCCACGCGTGGGTTATCCACCACTGGTAACGCCTTTCTCGCAGTATGTGAAGAACATTGCGCTGATGAACCTCCTCACAATGGAGCAAGGCAAGGGCCGTTTCGTGATGATGGACGATGCCATGTGGGGAATGATTCTCGGCAAGAGCGGAAAAATCCCTGGCGAAATTGCTCCCGAATTGGTGGCTCTGGCCAAGGAGAAAGGGTACGAGTTTACCGACGCCGACCCACATACGCTGCTGCCAAACAGCCTTGATGAGTTCCGTAAGGAAATGGACGAGAACGGCTGGGAGTACGGACAAGACGACGAAGAGCTGTTCGAACTGGCCATGCACCCCGAACAATACCGCAACTATAAGAGCGGACAAGCCAAGAAAAACTTCCTTGCCGACCTGCAAAAGGCTAAGGATGCCAAGCTGGGCAGCAAGGTTTCGGCCGAAGAACTGGCCGCCTTTAAGCACGCCAAGGCCGATGCTTTGGTGGCTCCTGTTAAGGGTCAGCTGTTCTGGGAGTTCAATGGCGACGGCGAATGTGCGCCTACCGTTGAGCCTTATATCGGAAAAGAATACAAGGAAGGCGAAGTGTTCTGCTACATCGTTGCCACATGGGGCGAGATTGTCACCGTGCCTGCAGCTCTTGGAGGCAAACTCGTTGAAATCAATGCCAAGCAAGGTAGCAAAGTAAACAAGGGCGATGTGGTGGCTTACATCGAGCGCGAACATTAGAATTAGACATTGGACATAGGTCCAAACATCGCATAGAAGGCACGGCTTGCACATGTGGCAGGCTGTGCCTTTGTTCTTTTTATGGGTTGCTACCTTCTTCTCCATCTTGCAGAACCGAGCGAATAAACGTTAAAAAGGAGAATTGCAAACGCCGGCGACTACCTCAAACGAAGTTGGAAAACATCACGAGGTTGCACGGGCAGAATAAATTAGCAGTGCCCGAAGTAATCCCCAAAAAGAATTAATAAATTAAAGAAAGCGCAATTTTTGTCACAATAATGTTTGCACTTTCAAAATTCTTATTTATCTTTGCAGCATAAAGTTTAGGTAACAGGGAACGCAGCTTGTATGCTCACCCCTATAAACAAGATTTGAATATCCTAATTG
>CAJPTO010000024.1 GCA_905373605.1 uncultured Prevotella sp. | reverse complement strand
CAAGTGCACCGTACGCTGGCGCAATTCTTCTTCCTTTTCCTTTTCTTTCTGGAGTTTTTCATCCTCGTCTAGCGGATGCTGTGGCTCAACTTTTTTGAGTTTCACATACTGATAAGGGTCCATGCACAACTCGGTGGCAAGTTTACTCAGCTCTATATCCTCGTGATGCACAAAATAAGACTCGGCCTTAAAGCCGGGATACACAGAGCGTTCTGCTGCCTCTTGCAATATTCTGTTGAACAAGGGGTGCTGAAACTCCAAGTTGTCTTCCATGAAATCGTATAAAATAAGCTGCGCCACAGAGAGGTTGTACAAGTTTCCTTCATCGTCTGCAACATCTCGAAGCACGATGCGTTCTCCATATTTCACCACCTGTTCCACCAACATACGTTCCACCTTTGCCGCTTGTTGCAATGGGGTAACGGCCTGAATGGTGGGTCGAAGTTGCGGTTGCACATTCTCCTGCTCCGTTCGCGAAACATCAGTAGTACGTTTTTCTCGGCTTTCGCGTATATACCTGTTCATGCTATTGATGAGCGTGGTCTCGGCCACACCCAGCCTTTGCGCGCAATCGTGCAAGTAAGTGTCGCGCAAAATCTGGTTGGGAATAACCGAAACGCTCTGCACGATGGAGAAGATGGCCTCCGAACGGCGCGTTGGGTCGGTTACGCCATCAAGCAAAACACGGGTTTTAAACTGAATGAAGTCGGCTTGATTGTCGGCAATGTACTGCCTAAACTGCTCGGCATTGTGTTTTCGGGCGAAGCTGTCGGGGTCGTCGCCGTCGGGGAAGAGCAGCACTTTCACGTTCATTCCCTCGGCCAGCAGCATGTCGGTTCCGCGCAGTGCGGCGTGAATGCCAGCCGCATCGCCATCGTAAAGCAACACGATGTTGGAGGTGAAACGGTGCAGGGTGTGTATCTGGTGCACGCTAAGTGCCGTTCCCGAGTTGGCCACAACGTTCTCAATGCCGCATTGGTGCATCGAGACCACATCGGTATACCCCTCCACCATGTACACACAATCTTCTTTTGCAATGGCTTTCTTGCCTTGATAAATGCCGTATAACTCGTGGTCTTTGTGGTAAATGTCCGAATCGGGCGAGTTAACATACTTCTGTTGCACACCTTTGGTACGCGAGTCGAGTAACCTTCCGCCAAATCCCACCACCTTTCCGCTAACGCCAAACCAAGGGAAAATGACGCGTCCGGCAAAGCGATCTACATATCGCCCGTCGTCGGTGCGATAACAAAGGCCTGTCTTCAGTAAGAAATCGGCGTTGTATCCCTTATCAATTGCAGTGCGCGCAAGCAGCTCTCGCTGGTTGAGGTCGAAGCCTAAGCGAAACTTTCTGATGATGTCGTCTCTGAAACCGCGGCTCCTGAAATATTGCAAGCCTACTGCCATGCCGTCTACATGGTTGTGTAGGATGTCTTCAAAGTGGTTGGCAGCCCATTCATTGATGATGAACATGCTCTCGCGTTCGTTCTGTTCGCGGCGTTCGTCATCGCTAAGCTCGCGTTCCCTTATCTCGATATGATATTTGTTTGCGAGCCAACGCAGTGCCTCGGGATAGGTCATCTGCTCGTGTTCCATGATGAAACTCACGGGCGTTCCGCCTTTTCCACAACCGAAGCAGTGGCAAATGCCGCGTGCCGGCGACACCATGAACGAGGGAGTGCGCTCGTTGTGAAACGGGCACAGCCCCTTATAGTTCGCCCCAGACTTACGAAGGGTGACAAACTCGGACACAACATCCACGATGTTGGCGGCTTCTTGTATCTTTTCTATGGTTGCTCTGTCTATCATGTCTCTGTTAAATCTGGCTATAAACGGCCTCAACAGGAACCGCTTTAACCAACCGCGAAGTTATAAAAAAAGATTGAAACGGGCAAGGGCGTGGGGTTAAAGTGATGGCGGTAAAGAGCCAACATGTGGATAAACGAGGTGCAATACAAACCTATTTACACGAAAACAGGGTGAGGAACATTCCTCACCCTGCCTTATTCTGATGCCGTGCAAAAGATATTACGGACGTTATTACCAACGACCTACAAACTCTACCTTTTGTCTTAGCTTGTCTATTTCTCCTTGAAGCTTTTCTATTTTCTTTTGTATGTTTTCAACCTTTTTTTCTTCCTTAGCCACTTTCTTGTTCATCTTATTGGCTTCCTTCAAGATCTTTACCCTATCTTTCGCAGCCTTAGCACTAGCTTCGGGGTTACGTGTACTTAACCCTGTAACCACAGAATTGTTGGCTTCAGCATTAACTGCAGACGCTTTTCTCTTCACCTCTGCCAAGTGAACAACTGCCTTTTCGTATTCCAATTGGGTATTTGTAAGTTTCGTTTGCAACTTCAAAGCTTTTTGTTGGCTCTTCAAATCTTGAACTTCTTGATTTCCTGCGTAGACTGTTATCCCAAATGAAAGCATCATTACAATTGCTAATATTATTTTCTTCATTACTTAAACTGATTTTTTGATTGTTATTAACTCTTTTCTCCAATTATGATGCAAAGTTAAAACAAAATCAGTTGAAACACAAGAAAATAGCACAAAAATGCAAATAA
Organism: uncultured Prevotella sp.; assembly: GCA_905373605.1. Classification (GTDB taxonomy): domain Bacteria; phylum Bacteroidota; class Bacteroidia; order Bacteroidales; family Bacteroidaceae; genus Prevotella. Next base: position 19,380 of record CAJPTO010000024.1, on the reverse strand, counting down.
TTGGCATTTTTATTGATTTAACTCAACACAAGCAAGCCAAATTGAAAGGGAAAAGCCACGCCAAGAAAGCAGGATGAAAGAGAAAAAATGTAAACGCATGACATTTTGATGGCCAACATCCACCGAAGTTTAAAAGCCGCCATGCATTGTTTTCATCACACGGGAGCGACTTACTCTACAGGAACAAGCCCCTCGATGTAACGGCACAATATGCCAATACCCTTTTCGTTTTCGCCACCTTGAGGTATAATCAAGTCGGCATAGCGTTTGGTGGGTTCGATAAATTGCTCGTGCATGGGCTTTAACACTTCCAAATAACGCTCAACCACCATCGAAACGGTTCGCCCGCGGTCGATGGTGTCGCGCTGAATGTTGCGTATGAGCCGCTCATCGGGGTCGGCATCCACGAAGATTTTGAGGTCCATGATGTCGCGCAGCCGTTTGTTAAGCAAAGTCATGATACCCTCGATGATGATAACGGGCTTGGGTTCAACATGTATGGTTTCCTTCAAACGGTTGCACAACAGGTACGAATATGTGGGTTGTTCGATGGCAATGCCGTTGCGAAGGTCGTTAACATGTTTGGTAAGCAGCTTCCAATCGAAGGCGTCAGGATGGTCGAAATTGATGGAATGCCGTTCTTCATCCGTCATTTCAGACGTGTCATTGTAATACGAATCGAGCGGAACCACAGCCACATAATGTGGTGGCAGGGCCTCGGCTATCTTCTTTACCACCGTTGTTTTGCCCGAACCTGTACCGCCGGCAATACCTATTATTGTTGTCTTTTGCATCATCAGTTTGTTTTATTGCGAATATGTTGTTGTCTTTATCTTGTCGTTTAGGCTCCGTCTTGTTGCCGCAACGGCCTACAGCCGCGTCCATGCTTTGTGATCAGACGACAAATAGCCTGTTCAGAGAGCCTCATCAAACATGGCCTTATAAAATTGTGCTTTCTTTTCAAGTTTAAGAGGATAGGCACGCGAAGAACTGGGCATGCGATAAAACCGCATCTCGCGCCCATCTGGCTGGAAACGAAACGTTACATACGTACCCACTTTTGGCAATTGTGCGATGCTGAAATGCGCGCGCAGCACATCAGCAGCCAACTGTCCCGTAACCACAACGCTTGTGCAAGCAGGCACTTGCAAGAGCAAAGCATCAAGATCTGTGGTTTCCACCACTTCCAGGTCTTTGTCTGCAGCAGTACCCGTTGTTCGGTTCACGGCAGTAGCCGTATCATATAGTCCTATGCCCTTTTGTGTTAAAAACGTCTTCAACGCTTCAAGCCTAAAGCTTTTGTTGGCGGCATCCACAAAGTGTTCTTTGTCTTCAAAGAAAGCCAAGCCAAAGATGCGCCACATGTCGTTGGTGAAGTTGGGATAAAAGAAGTTCATACACCACCGCTTTTGCGAAGGCGGGAAGCTGCCCAGCATCAGCATTTTACAGCCCTGGGGCAAGAATGGTTGCAAGGGATGTCTTTCAATCATAGGCGATTTTGAAGCAAGAAATGGTTAACCACCACCTCTTAACTAATCTTTCTTTTCCTTAACAAGGTAAACCACCACGGGAAGGTGGTCGCTAAAGCCATCTTGCCACACCCCTCCGGCCGTTGTGCGCTTGGGCATTCCCTTATATTTGCCCTCGGTTTGAAAGAGGTAGTCGCGCTTGAAAATTTGGTTTTTCCAATATTTCAGCGTGGAAAAGTCTTTCGAGTCTTTGGCGTTAAGCAGGTTTTTTGAAAGCAATATCTGGTCGAAAAGGTTCCACGAGCCTTGGAATTGCAGCGTTCCAACACCCTCTTTTGTGAGCACGTTGTACCACGGGTTATACATGTCACCATCTTTCACCTCGTCGATATTGGCTTTACCACGCAGGGCATCGCTCATGCTTTTGTCCATAGGGTCGTCATTCATGTCGCCCATCACCAGCACTTTGCAGCTGCTGTCCTCGCGCTGAACCGAGTCGCGTATGGCCAACACCTGCCTTGCGCCTTGCTCGCGATAGAAAGAATCGCTAAAACGACTGGGCAAATGGCACACCACCACCGTTACATGTTCGCCGGCAAGGGTGCCGCTCACCGTGAGAAATCCGCGCGTGAAAAAGGCACTGTCTTTCTCCAAGGCCTGCACATAGGGCACAAGCTTAACGTTGCGCACATCAAAAAGCGAGGGATTGTAGAGCAAGGCACAATCGATGCCGCGGCGGTCGGGGCCTTCGATGTGGCAAAACTTATATCCTCGCGCGGCAAGTTCGGGCTGCGCTGTTAGGTCTGTCAGCACTTTGGCGTTCTCAACCTCCGACAAACCAATGAGCGCGCAGCCCACACCAGGCAACACATCGGTGCCCAAGTCGGCCAAGGCTCGTGCCATGTTGTGCAGCTTGTGGGTGTATTTCATGCCGTTCCATTTGTACGAGCCGTTGGGAAGGAACTCGTAATCGCGCTTACCCTCATCGTGGCAAGTGTCAAAGAGGTTCTCCTGGTTATAAAATCCCACGGCGTATACCGAGAATTTCTTTTGTGCCGTTGCAGTCACGGCGAGTAGAAGCAAGGCCGCGGCGACAAATATCCTTTTTATGTTGCTCATGTTTTTGTGTAATGTTACTGTTTTAGGGTTCTATGTTATGGTTCTCCCATTGACCGCCGACAGATACATCTGCCTGACATGCCAACTTCGGTTGGCCAAATAGTATGCAAATATCGTAAAAATATTTCGAAAACAAAAGCCATTGTTCAGTTTTTTTGGCGGTTAGCGATGAGAGAATTTGTTGGGAAACAATTGCGCTTGTTTATGCAGTGGCAAGGATAACATTATTTGTGAACTACAAATCCCCCCATGACAGCCAATTGTCATTTAGCGAATAATGTACCAAGTCTATTGTACGAAAGATAGACATCAAAAAATGCCTGCTAGCCTGTATTAACGGTTCAAACAACCTAGCCTTTATCTGCTTTCTTCTTAAAGTTTAGCTGATAGCTGAACGACAACAGCACGTAGCTTTTTATCACAGGGCGATAACTTTCGTGAAATCCAGAAGCCGTTGCACTGCGTTCCAGGCTTTGTCGGCGATTGAGAATGTCGTTCCAACTAAGGGTGAGCATGGCCTGCTTGGCGTGAAGAAAGCTCCATGCCAACGACATGTTCCACAGCCATTGGTCGGCATCGCTGCTGGTCATTGTGCCACGATGCAGGCTACACGATGCATCTGTGGACAGCTCAAGGTCGAAAGGCAGCTCGGCCATAGCGTTAATGCTGAACGAGAAATCGTTGTTTCGCACGCGTGTTTGTGTCTGCATGTTGTGCGAAAAGCGAGGTTCCCATCGTGCACCGAATGTTATGTCGCCCCATTTTGGCACAAACCCACAGAGAAGAGCTACAGAACCATCCCGCATTTTGGTGATGCTTCGCCTCACACCCGCCTCGTCTTCATCGCCGTTTAGCGACACCTCGCGCCGCCAGGCCATCCACAAGTCTAACCCCAGGTTGCACAATCCCAGCTGCTTGTTCCACGCCAAGTTGGTGTTAAAAGCATTATTTCCGTTGATGTTCACTTGTCGATAATGGCGTGCACCCGACTGTCTGTCGAGCCGCATCTCTTCTGCAAAGTCGTTAATGGTGTTTTGGAAGTTGGCACCTATCGTAAGTCCCCATTGTTCGTGTTCCCATTCCAGGCCAAACATGTTGTTAAACGAAGGCTTAAGGTTTGGATTTCCCTGGCGGATTTCCAAAGGGTCGGTTGTGTTTCGAAAGGCCATGAGCATCTCTGCACTGGGTTGCGAGGTGTAACCCGAATATTCCAGGCGTGCATTCATGCCCTTGCCGCGCCATAAAAGGTGTGCCGCGGGTTTGACGTCAGCATGACTAAGTATGGTGTCGCGCGTTTCGCCGTAGTATCTTTGGTGAAACTTCTTTCGCTGGGGCAACAGCGTTAGTCCGCCAGTGGCACTGAAATGTTCGCCATCATAATTGATGGTCAACCGCAATTCTTGCCCAAACGAGGTGAGCTTGCTTTCGTTGCTCAGGCTGTCTACCCATTGGTTGGCGTTCTTGACCATGTCGTAGGTGTCTTGCTTGCGGCTGTTTCTAGCCGTAACAATGCCCCATCCGGCCTGCAATCGCATTCGCTTGCCAAGCGGTTGGGTGAGAAGCGCGGTGAGCGAAGCCTGTTTAGACGCTGTGGGTGAAAGCTGCTCCAGCGTCCGGTGTTGCAAAGAGTCGCCGCCCAATTGGTTTTTCAATTGCCGATAGTGCGTCGTGCTGTTCGAATTGCTGGTGCTATGACCATCGTTTGCATCCATTCGGGCCACGACACTTAGTGCTGTGCCGCCCTCAGAGAAAGCATGGGTGAAGTCGGCCGAGGCATTAAAGCTTGCGGAATGGCTGTGCGAGAAGGATTCTTCCCTACCCTGCGTAATGGTATCGATGCGTGTACGCTTGTCGAAGAGCTGCGTTTCTTGTGTGCTTTCGCTTCTGTTGCCACCAAGGTTTGACGAAAAATTCACGTTAAGTTGGCTTCGTTTAGACATTTCGTAGCTTGAAGAGAACCACAGAAATCCGTTTGTGTTTCGCCCAATCATGCTGTTGGTGGAGGCATCTGCGCGTGTTCCTGTCGTTAGATACTCTTCGCTATAGCTGGAACCTTGCATTTCGCTGTGAAAACCAGTTAATGAAGCACTGCCATTAAGTTTCAATCGCTTGCCAAAATGTTTGTTTCCATCGATGGAAAGCGAGTTGGTATAATTGCCATTGCCGGCAGATGTCGACTCCAAGTTGCTTGCAGCTGCCCCAAACGACATGCTTTCGCCATTCGAACGAAGCCAATTGAGCAGCGCACTGTCGCTTCTACGCCCCTGCGAACCATGTTGGCCCTTTACGTTTGTGGTTAAAGCACCGTTAAATTCCTCCTTTGTTTGGATGTCGAGGGTAAGTTCTTTCAGCCCATCATTAACGCCCGTGGCCTTCTCGAGCGTGGAAAGCAGGTCGTAGATTTTAAGTTGCGACACGGCTTCGGCTGGCAGTGAAGCCAAGGCACGGGCGATGTTGTTGCCCATAAACGTGGAACCGTTAAGGCTAATCTTAACAAGCGGTTTACCGTTATATGTCAATCTGCCTGACACGCGGTCGTAACGCATGCCTGGAATCTTACGAAGCAGATACTCCAAGCTGCCTCCGCGCTTGTTGTGCAGTCCGCCAACGTTGATGAATGTGGTGTCGTTTCGAAGCTCAATAAGCCTTCTGCGCGCCGTCACAACCACCTCGCCAAGGTCCTTTCCTTGGCGAAGCGTGTCGGGTTCGTTAGTAAAATGCTGCGTTCCCGATGATGTTTGGGCGTGTATTGGCAAGAAAGCAAGGGCCAACATCGCCACCGTTATATATATAAGGAGTAGCCTTATGCGCATCGCTTTGTTTTCAGTTTTTTAGTAGAACGGCTTGTAACCAAATGCAAAGGTAGCCCACACTTTCGGATTATGCAACAAAAGGGGACGTTATTTTACAATAAGATAACATGGATGAGGATTTTCCATCAAGCAGGATGTTCTATAAAATCGGATCTTACCTACGTAATTGTGCTTTATCTCGAAAAAAAACGATGATTTGTGTTTATGTTGTGAACGGTTTCCTTTCTTTTGATTTATTTTTCCATCTAAAATAAATTTACTAGGAAGTTATTGAGAAAACGCTTAACTTTGCATCATGGCATTAAGCGTTGTCCAAAGAAGAGTGGAAGCCGATTATGAAACGCTCAAATTCCGAGTGGCAATTGCAATTCCAATTCGTTATTTCTATAAGATTTCGTCCATATGATATACTTCAAATTTAACTTCAGGCCATTTAGTGAAGGTGGTGCTGACATACAAGAGCAAAAATCACTCCTAGGAAGGTTTTTCTCAAAGCTGTTTCATCGCCTCGAAGCCAATCCAGACTTTGAAGAAGCCATTGACTTTGTGGCCGAATGGCTTATTGAATACGATGATGTAGAATTTAATCAAGCAGTTCGCGAAATAGGTTTAGACACGAACAAGAATATCATTGTTAAGCTGCCTGATGAGAGGAACTATGGTTATTGGTCGGATCTCGATTGCGATATAAATTTCTTTAAGAAGTTTAACTATCAACTAATAACGAAAAAAGCGTTTGACGCATTGTGGAACTCCACACGCTATGATAGGGAACTAAAGAAGTTTGTGCCTATTAACGATGTAAATGAGCAATAATCAAATGACTACATGTGAAAGCGAATGACTTGTTAAAAGCTTCTGAAAACTCCACGTGTTTATGTTAAACTAAAAAAAGCAAATAGTAAATGGAAAATAACGAACGCATCAGACGGCTAACTCCCGAGGAATTGCTCTTAATTGAACACTTGGCAAAGAAAGCCCATTACACACTGGTGCCCGATTGGCAACAAGGAATGTGGGCCGACCCGATAACAGAAGACAAAATTGGCGCAATTGCAATAGCAATGAACAATGAGAAGCCGGTGAAATTCAAGCATAGCCGTCTGATTGCTGATTGTCAGTTTAAGGATGAAGACAATATGGGCGTGGCTGCTTATCTTCTTGTTGATGATGATGAAAGTCTCTGCGAATTGGATTTATGGAAATTTGACGAAACAGAGATACGCTCGTTACCAAGTAGCACGGATAAGTTTGAAGACATTCCAATGGGTGAAACGAACAAAGTTGGTGAATGTATGGAGAATATCATTGACAAAGCGGCATTATTATTGAGAAAAATATGGAAACGTTGAAATTGTACCTCCTTTCTTGCCTCCGTATATTATGCTCTTTCACAGCCTTAACGGCGAGAAGCCAAGCACAGCCCTTGAATAAAGACAAAACCACTGCGCTAAAAAAAGAAAACCTATACGGATATTGGAGTCTGGACGGAGTGGCTTGGCTGAAAATAACCAAAGGCCGCACTTTCTTTGTTGATGAAGACGGGCTGCCTTCAGTACGTTATTCGCTCAAAAAAGACACTCTCACTTGGTATTTCGACGGAACAGAGCCACAGAAAGAAGTGATACGCATTGTGAACGACACCTTGCTTATGAAAAATGAAGCGGGCGAAGCATCGTATGTTCGTGTTAGGCATTAATTAAGATGATGAGAAGAATAAGCATTTGGGCCATATTGCTTGCAAGCACCTATATTGTGTCTGCATACGCCCAACGCACATGTAAAGATTGCATACACAATCTTTATAAAATGTTGGGGTCTTATCGGATGGAGCGTGTAAGCATCAATAACAACACCTACGCCGTTAAGACACTCTACCAAGGTAAGAGTGGCGATTATGTTGTTGCAGCCATCCCAAAAGCCCGAGTTTTCAGCTATGGCAACCCATTAGATTCTGTTGTAATGCTTGATTTGGGTGACAAAGCATTGTTTTTTATGGTGAATACAGAACCTCCCCTTAGCACTACGTATGCAGAAATCAACGAGATATACGACAGTGAAGGGCGTAATCTGCAACATAAAGAAAGCCATATGCAGTTTCCTGCGGTGATTAACGACCCAGATGGCATAACATACGTCAGGGAAGGACCATCAACGAAGCATAAGGTTAAGGCGAAAATCCCTAAAAACAAAATCTTTTTCTACACGCCCCTCTTTGGTAAAGATTGGTATCGCGTTTATCTTAAGGACGGAGGCCCGTGCATCGGGTATGTACACCGCACGCGAATTCTGCCATACGACAAATGTCCTACGAAGGTTAAAAGAAAGATGGAGAAGCTTATGTTCTGAGATGCACGTTGACAAGCGCTAGGGATAAGCTCAAAGACGCGGCAAAGGGTGGGCCATTCAGGCGATGTTGGGAAAGCGATTTCACAACATTCGTTTGGCTAGGCAATGCAACAGCCAACTTAAGCCTCAGTCATCCTTATGCTATATTCTTCATATCATGGGTGTCTGGCATATGGTGTACACGTGTACGGCATATGCCAGACACGTGTACACCATATGCCGGACACGTGTACACCATATGCCGGACACCTGTGTTTCGCATGGCATATGATGATGAATGGCTCAATTTAAGGCAGATGCGTGCATTTCTTCACGCTGGTTTCTGCACAATATGGACGAAAGGAGGGCGAGTAATGGCGACATAACAGCGTTGAATAACTATTCCAAGTGCTCAACAAGGCGTACCAGCTGGGCGAATAATGTCGGCATGACGGCATTGTACAGCCATGCCTTAAGTGGCCTGCATGGTGGGTGTTTGGATGCAACAACTTTATCATGCAACGAAAAATCACGCCAACAGCCGCAGTGCTGTTGCAGATGCAACCATTGTTCCTTAATTCCACAATTGGCGAATTAAAGTCATTCTTCTTGCTGGCATAAAGCCACAAAACGGCATTACTCACACCCACTCATGATAAAACGCACCCTGGGCAGCCGAATTATGAATGCGACATTGTCGAATTTCGATTAAAAGCCGTACCTTTGTAGCGTAATTGAACAAGAAATTATCGTGGGAGAAAACAGCTTCGAACTATTAGATAAGATTAAATACCCTGAGGACTTGCGCAAACTGGACGTTGAACAGCTGCCGCAACTATGCCAAGAACTACGCCAAGACATCATTGAAGAGGTGTCGGTTAACCCCGGGCACTTCGCTTCAAGCCTCGGCGTGGTGGAACTTACCGTTGCGCTTCACTATGTTTACGACACGCCCGAAGACCGAATCGTGTGGGATGTTGGCCATCAGGCCTACGCCCATAAGCTGCTTACGGGCAGGCGAGAGCAGTTTTTCACCAACCGCAAGCTGGGGGGGATACGTCCTTTTCCCACTCCCATGGAAAGCCCTTACGACACTTTCACCTGCGGACATGCATCTAACTCCATCTCGGCAGCATTGGGTATGGCCGTGGCCGCAAAACTTAGCGACCAAAAACGCCATGTTGTGGCCGTCATTGGTGATGGCGCAATGAGCGGCGGACTGGCTTTCGAGGGGCTCAACAACGTGTCGTCTACGGATAACGACCTGCTCATCGTGCTCAACGACAACGACATGAGCATCGACAGGGCTGTTGGAGGCATGGAAAAATATTTGCTGAACCTCGACACCAACGAAACTTACAACCGCTTGCGCTATAAGGCAGCGCAATGGCTGCACGCCAAAGGATGGCTCGACGACGACAGAAAGAAGGGCATCCTGCGACTGAACAACGCCCTGAAGTCGGCATTGAGCCACCAACAGAACATCTTCGAGGGCATGAACATACGCTACTTCGGCCCTTTCGACGGGCACGACGTAAAGGAGGTGGTGAGAAAGCTGCGACAGCTAAAACTGATGTGCGGGCCAAAGCTGCTGCACCTGCACACCACCAAGGGCAAAGGCTACAAGCCTGCCGAGGAGTCGGCCACCATCTGGCATGCACCTGGTAAGTTCGACCCTGCCACGGGCGAACGCATCGTGTGCAACAACTCGGGTGAACCGCCCCGTTACCAAGACGTTTTCGGCGAAACGTTGGTAGAGTTGGCACAAGCCAACCCCAAGATTGTGGGCGTTACGCCGGCCATGCCCACAGGTTGCTCGATGAACATCATGATGAAGGCCATGCCCAACCGCGCATTCGACGTGGGCATCGCCGAGGGGCACGCCGTCACTTTCTCGGCCGGAATGGCCAAAGACGGGCTTGTGCCGTTCTGCAACATCTACAGTTCGTTCTCGCAACGCGCCTACGACAACATCATTCACGATGCGGCATTGCTCAACTTGCCCGTGGTGCTGTGCCTAGACCGCGCCGGACTGGTGGGCGAAGACGGACCTACACACCACGGGGCGTTCGACATCGCCGCCCTGAGAGCCATACCAAACATCACCATTGCTTCGCCAATGGACGAACACGAACTGCGCAACCTCATGTACACCGCGCAATTGCCTGGCAAAGGCACGTTCGTTATACGTTACCCACGAGGCAATGGCGTGAATGCCGATTGGCGTTCGCCCCTGCAAGAAGTGACAGTGGGCACGGGCAGATGCCTTAGAGAGGGCACGGATGTGGCCGTGGTGACGCTAGGCCCGATAGGAAACGACGTGGCCAAGTTGTTAGACGAGATGCAAGGCGAGAAGAGCGTGGCACATTACGACCTGCGTTTCGTAAAACCACTAGACGAGAACTTGATGAGAGAAATTGGCAGCAAGTTCAGTAAGATAATAACCATTGAAGATGGCGTGCGCAATGGAGGCATGGGTTCGGCCGTGATGGAATGGATGACCGACCATGAATTTAGTCCGCGAATAGTACGCATGGGACTACCCGATGCCTTCGTTGAACACGGTTCTGTGGCACAATTACGACAGCTCGTTGGCCTTGATGCCGAGAGCATAAGAAAGGAGATAGAAGCATGAAAATAGTCATTGCGGGTGCTTGCGACATAGGAATTTATTTGGCTACGCTGCTTTCGCACAGCCATGAGAACATCACCCTTATTGATGAGGATGATGAAAGGCTGGGTAAAATGGATGCCGATGCCGACTTGATGACGATGCAGGCATCGCCCAGCAGCATAAAAACGCTTAAAGAAGCAGAAGCGGGTGAGGCCGACCTCTTCATTGCCGTGACTGCCGACCAGCACCTTAACCTCAACATCTGCATGATTGCCAAGGCACTGGGCGCAAAAAAAACGGTGGCAAAGATTGATGACGTGGAACTGACAGAGCCTGGCGTGGCAGAACTTTTCGAACGCTTGGGCGTTAGTTCGCTCATCCTGCCAGAGACTCTCGCCGCCACCGACATCATCAACGGACTGAAAATGTCGTGGGTGCGCCAACGATGGGATGTGCACAACGGCGCATTGGTGATGCTGGGCATTAAGCTGCGCGAAGGGTGCGAGATACTAAATCAACCCCTTAAGCAGCTTTGCGGACCTGACGACCCCTACCATGTGGTGGCCATCAAACGCGGATACGAAACCATCATACCAGGCGGTAACGACGAACTGAAACTCTACGACTTAGCCTACTTCATGACTACCCGCCAATACATCCCCTATATCCGAAAGATTGTGGGCAAAGAACACTATGTTGACGTAAAGAACGTGCTCTTCATGGGCGGTGGAAACACATGCGTCAGGGCGGTAAAGAACATACCAAGCTACATGGAGGCCAAGATTATTGAGAAAGACGAGGAACGTTGTGAAGAACTGAACGACTTGCTGGAAGAAGACAAGGCCCTGGTGATACACGGCGACGGACGCGACATCCAATTACTCAACGAAGAGGGCATCATGAACACACAAGCTTTCGTGGCTCTCACCGGCAACACAGAAACAAATATCCTGGCTTGCCTAACTGCCAAGCGACTGGGCGTGCGCAAAACGGTGGCAATGGTCGAGAACATGGACTATGTGAGCATGGCAGACAGTTTGGACATCGGCACAATAGTGAACAAAAAAGACATTGCCGCAAGCCACATCTACCAAATGATGCTCGATGCCGAGGTTAGCAACATGCGATTTCTCACTATGGCCAATGCCGACGTGGCGGAGTTTACGGCACAAGAAAAGTCGAAAGTAACAAAGAAGCGCGTCTTCGAACTGGGATTGCCAAGAGGTGTAACCATTGGCGGACTTGTTAGAAACGGCGTTGGAATACTCGTCTCGGGTGGGACACAGATTGAAGCAGGCGACAGCGTCATGGTGTTTTGCCACAACACCAACATGCAACAGCTGGGGAAGTTCTTCAATTAAGAACGAGTAGGAAAGCATTTCCACTCCTCAACTTGTGAACTTGTTAACTTGTTCTCTCGTCAACTTATCAACCCGTCAACTGGTTAACTTGTCAACTCGTTAACTCGTCAACCCGCCAACTTGTTATCTAGTCACCTCATCAGCTAATAATGATTAACTATCGTACCATATATAAAATCATCGGTTCGCTGCTTTTCATCGAAGCCGCGCTGATGTTGTCGTGCTTGGCGATGGCCGTTTATTACAAGGAAGACGATGTAATGCCTTTCCTCGTGTCTATCATTGCCACGTTGTTCTTCGGTTTTGTGTTCCGCTTCATGGGTCGCGACTCCGACAACACTATGGGGCGGCGCGATGCTTGCTTGGTGGTGAGCCTTTCGTGGGCCATCTTCAGTGCCATTGGCACCATGCCTTTCATCATTGGCGGCTACCTGCACAGCTTTACAGATGCTTATTTCGAAACCATGTCGGGCTTCACAACCACGGGTGCAACCATCATCGATGATGTGGAATCCCTACCTCATGGCATCATCTTTTGGCGTTCGCTCACACAATGGATAGGCGGACTGGGCATCGTTTTCTTCACCATCGCCTTGCTGCCTTCGCTCGTTGGCGGGTCGGTGAAAGTGTTTTCGGCCGAAGCAACGGGCCCCATCAAGAGCAAACTTCACCCAAAACTCAGCACCAGTGCCAAAGCCATTTGGGCCGTCTACTTCACGCTCTCCATCGCTTGCACCCTCTGTTACAAGTTCTTGGGCATGGGATGGTTCGACAGTCTTAACTATTCGATGACCTCTTTGGCAACAGGGGGCTTCTCAACCCACAATTCCAGTGTCGAGTATTTCCATTCGCCAGCCATCGAATACGCCGTAACGTTCTTCTGTTTCATTTCCGGTGTCAACTTCACCCTACTCTATTTCTCCGCCATAAGGCTAAAGATACGCCAACTCTTCCGCAACTCCGAGTTCAAGCTCTACTTGTGGTTGGTGTTGGGCTTCACGGCTTTCGTCATGTTCGAACTCATCCTTCGCAACCACTATGAACTGGAAAAAGCATTCCGGGTGGCCATTTTCCAAGTGGTGTCGTTCATCACCACCACAGGACTTTTCAGCGATGATGCCGCCCGTTGGCCACATGTAACGTGGGTGGTGCTAGCCATCTGCATGTTCATCGGCGCATGTTCGGGAAGCACAAGTGGCGGTTTCAAGTGCATTCGCGGTGTGATGTTGCTCAAGGTTATTCGCAACGAGTTCAAGCAAATGATGCATCCCAACGCCGTTTTGCCGCTTAAGATAGGCGGTGTGAACGTGTCGACACAGAAGCGAGTTACGCTCTTGGCTTTCTTCACCGTTACGCTCACCATGTGCTTGTTTTGCGCTTTCTCCATGATTGCCATGGGAATAGACAACACCAACGCCATTACCATCACCCTAAGTGCGCTAAGCAACGTGGGACCTACACTGGGAATAGAGATTGGACCCACCATGTCGTGGGCACAATTGCCCGACATCGCCAAATGGCTTTGCTCAATACTCATGCTCATGGGGCGCTTGGAGATATTCACCGTGCTGGTTATCTTCACCCCAGCTTTCTGGAACGACAGGTGACTTGTTGGTAGTAAAGGGGTAAGGAAGTAAGGAGTAAAGGAGTAAAGGAAGTAAGTTGTAAAGGAGTAAAGGAGATAAGGAAGTAAGGAGTTATGAAGTTAAGCCAATACTCCTGCTACTTATAGACCAATACAAAGGAAAAAGGAACGAAACTAATGGTTTAACTAGCTAACCCCTTAAATCCTTAACTCCTACTGGCTTCATAAACTAAAAAATCATAAACGCATAACTTCATAAACTAAAAAACTCATAAGCTAAAATAACATGCAACCATTAAAGTTTAAACCCCTGTTAAAGCAAACAATTTGGGGCGGAAACAAGATTGTTCCGTTCAAGCATCTCCATTCAGACCTGCAAAATGTAGGCGAAAGTTGGGAAATATCTGGCGTGCCGGGCGATGAAACCATCGTGGCTAACGGTGAGTATGAAGGCAAAAGCCTTAACGACGTGCTGAAAGAATTGCAAGGAAAACTGGTGGGCGAAAAGAATTATACCCGCTTCGGAAACGAATTTCCACTGCTCATCAAGTTCATCGACGCCAACGACGACCTCTCCATTCAGGTGCATCCCACCGACGAATTGGCACAGAAACGCGGTAAAAGCCGTGGCAAAACGGAGATGTGGTACGTGATGGAGTCGGATGCCAAGGCTTATCTTAACTGCGGATTGAAGACCGCCATCACGCCTCAACAGTACAAGGAGATGGTGGCCGACAACACCATCTGCGATGCCATCAGCAATTATAACGTGAAAAAGGGCGACAGCTTCTTCATCCCCGCAGGTCGCATTCACAGCATCGGAAAGGGATGTTTCATCCTCGAGATACAACAAACATCCGACGTTACCTACCGCATCTACGACTTCAACCGCAAGGATAAGAATGGCAACACACGAGAACTGCACACCGAAGAGGCCGCCGAATGCATCAACTATTCGGTGCAAGACAACTATCGCACCAACTATGTGCCTGCCAAAAACGTGGGCGTGAACCTTGCCACATGCCCGTTCTTCACAACAAACCTCTACGACTTGGACAAACCCATGACCATCGACCTAACGCAACTCGACAGCTTTGTTATCTTCATCTGCACGGGTGGGAAGGGAACTGTCACGGATAACGAAGGAAACATTGCGGAAATGCAAACGGGCGATTCGATACTTGTGCCTGCAACCACACAAAGCGTAAAGGTGGAAGGTACTGTCGAACTGGTACAAACCTACGTATAACGAACGCTTCACACCCATTTGTCACCACTCTTCTAACAAATTTGTTAGTTGAGAGGTGCACAAAAGGGTGTGAAAAGTTAGATTTTTCTTAAAAACACAGCCGATTTATTTTTTTAAGAATGTATCAAAAGAGCCATTTGCCGACAATTTACGACCATGAAATTTGTCAATAAGTATTGATTGTATGTCCTAAATTTATCCATCAAGGAAAATATCTACTCAAAAGGAGCGAACCTTTCTGGTTATATTTGTACTTTTGCCATACAGGTAGGTAAATATTTTTTTGCAACGCATTAATCAATATGGCAAGACCTAGACAAATAATTTTTGATAACGAACTTTCAAAAGGTTGGCTATGCAAGCCCATGCTTAGCGCATTCTTAGCCTTTAACCCTGCACGCTTTGCTTCCTATATCTAATAGCAAGGCGAACCCAAAAACCATTTTAGAGGTTTTCGAAGCTTGCAATTGTCATGCCTGCAATGAAAGTAGTAATAGATGAAATTAAAATCATAAAGAAATAATATGTCACAATCGAATGTAAAGCCTGCAGAGGGCAAGTTAGGAATTATGGTCGTTGGATGCGGTGCTGTCGGCACAACGTTCATGACTGGTGTGTTAATGGCACGCAAAGGTCTGGCCAAACCTGTCGGTTCTATGACCCAGTACGACAAAATCCGTGTCGGGAAAGGAAAAGACAAACGGTATCTTCATTATTCAGACATTGTGCCAATGCCGCAACTCAACGACATTGTGTTCGGCACATGGGATGTCTACCCCCAGAATGCCTATCAGGCTGCCGTTTATGCCGAAGTGTTAAAGGCCAAGGACATTGAGCCTGTTCGTGATGAACTGGAGAAGATTGTGCCAATGAAAGCGGCTTTCGACAAGAATTACGCTAAGCGACTGGATGGCGACAACGTTAAAGGGAACATCACACGCTGGGAAATGGTGGAAGAACTTCGCCAAGACATCCGCAACTTCAAGCAGAAAAACGGCTGCGCACGCATCGTTGTGCTTTGGGCTGCATCAACAGAGATTTATGTCCCTTACGACGAAAGGTTTCATAAGACGCTTGCAGACTTGGAAAAGGCCATGAAAGACAACGATTGCCAACACATTGCTCCCTCCATGTGCTACGCTTATGCCGCCTTGTCGGAGAGTGCTCCTTTCATCATGGGCGCACCAAACACCACTGTAGACATTCCTGCCATGTGGGAATTGGCCGAGAAAACCAAGATGCCTATCGCCGGTAAGGACTTCAAAACGGGCCAAACACTTGTCAAGAGCGGCTTCGCACCCATCATCGGCACACGCTGCCTTGGCCTTAACGGATGGTTCTCAACAAACATTCTGGGAAATCGCGATGGACTGGTGCTGGACGAACCTGCCAACTTCCACACCAAGGAGGTTAGCAAACTGTCTACTTTGGAAACCATATTGAAGAAAGAAGAACAGCCCGACCTTTATGGCGACATCTACCATAAGGTGCGCATCAACTATTATCCGCCACGCAATGACAACAAGGAAGGATGGGACAACATCGACATCTTCGGGTGGATGGGATATCCCATGCAGATAAAAATCAACTTCCTTTGCCGCGACTCCATCCTTGCAGCACCGCTATGCCTTGACCTTTGCCTGCTGAGCGACCTTGCTGCACGTGCTGGCAGACATGGCATTCAGCGTTTCTTGAGCTTCTTCCTCAAAGCACCAATGCACGACTTCACTGTGGGCGAGGAACCCGTTAACAACCTTTACCAGCAATATACGATGCTGAAGAATGCCATCCGCGAAATGGGCGGATACGAACCCGACGAAGAAATAGACTAACATGCACAACGAGGGCTGTCAGCTAATGCACTGACAGCCCTCTTCATTACATCTCGTTTCTGCAACACTCTGACATTTACGCAACAAATACCCGTCAAGGAAACATCAAGCCATTAGTTGTATCACCATCACGCGCTGGTAAAAAACACGTAAGAAGTTGATGCTTTTGTTGAAAGACACTGAAACCTGGGCACAAAATCCCATGACCTAAAGCATCTTGCCTATAACGTCGCGTTTTGTTCGTACTGAAAACTGGGCACAAAATCTCATGACCTAAAACAGCGAAAGCGATGTATCAGTGATTACAGGCTTGGCGACTTCTGTTTCTATTTGCGGTTTAAACTGCAACACAAGCTGTTGCGTTTCTTTCAAATCAAAGTTCAGATGGTACACCCCTCTTTGCGAAGTGCGCTTGATAAGCGAATGTTGTTTGCGCGATTTGGCAATGAGAAATCGCGACACAAAGGAATAAACGTCATCGTAACTCACGGGATTGAACAGCGAGTTACAAGCATTATACACATGAAGGGCAATTTTTTGCACCGAAAGGCCGCTTCTTCCAGCTTCGGAAAGCACCCTGAAAATTTCTTGTTCGTACTTTATGGCAGACATAATGAACACAAAATAAGGGCCACCATAATGTTGGTGGCCCTTATTTTGTTAAGCTAAAGTGATGAGTTTGTCTTCACCTTTAATCTTTCCTTCTTTAAAGAGCCATCCGATACCGAGCAAAACTTCTTCTTCACTCTTACCGGAAGCCTTGGCAATCTCTGCTACACTTAGAGCCTTACCTGCTGCCGAGAGGGCTTGATAAACGTCGCCGGCTCTGAAACCAACGTTTTCTGCGTCTATCACCAAAGCGGTTTCGGTAACTTTCTTTGTTGCAGTCTTCTTTGCTGCGGGCTTTTTTGCTGCAGGGGCTTTTGTCTCTTCAGCACTTTTAGTTGCTTTTTTTTCTGCCATAGTTATAAAATTGAAGTGTATTGTCGCCATTGGGAACAATGAACACAAATTTATCGCAGGCAAAATTAGTACTTTTATTTAACATACAGCATCTTTATGCAAGGAAAGTAAAGCCTTTTATTACAATGAGATACGTTTTATTGATTTAAATCAATTCGAAGATTGAGTTCTTCCAACTGTTTGTCGTCTATGAACGATGGTGCATCGAGCATCACATCGCGGCCGCTGTTGTTCTTGGGGAACGCAATACAGTCGCGAATGGAGTTGAGTCCAGCGAAGATTGAAACGAAACGGTCGAGCCCGAAAGCCAATCCTGCATGCGGAGGCGCACCATATTTGAAGGCATTGATGAGAAAACCGAACTGTGCCATCGCACGCTCGGGCGTAAAGCCTAAGATGCCGAACATCTTTTCCTGCAATTCGCCATCGTGTATACGCAGACTGCCACCGCCTACCTCGATGCCGTTGCAAACAAAGTCGTAGGCTTTGGCGCGAACGCGCTCGGGATGCTCGTCTAGCAATGGAATATCATCGGGGTTGGGCATGGTAAACGGATGGTGAGTAGCCATCAATCGTTGCTCTTCATCGCTCCATTCAAACAGCGGGAAGTCTACAATCCACAGGCATTCGAACTTATCTTTGTCGCGAAGTCCCAGCCTGTCGCCCATTTCCAAACGCAAGTTGCACAGCTGTACACGTGTTTTGTTGGCGTTGTCGCCGCTCATGATGAGCACCAAGTCGCCATCTTTGGAACCCATTGCCGCTTTTAAGCGTGCAAAGACCTCGGGAGAATAGAATTTGTCGATGCTGCTCTTCACCGTGCCATCGGCTTCGAACTTAACGAACACCAAGCCTTTTGCGCCCACTTGTGGGCGTTTCACAAAGTCGGTAAGCTCATTAAGCTGCTTTCGTGAGTAATCGGCGCAGCCCGGCACGCATATTCCGCCGATATATTCGGCCTCGTTGAACACGCTAAACTCGCCAGTGCCTTTGAGAACGTCGGCCAATTCAACGAATTCCATGCCGAAACGCAAGTCGGGTTTATCGCTTCCGTAAAGCTTCATGGCCTCGTGCCACGGCATTTGGCGAAGCTTGGCGGGCAGTTCCACGCCACGGAGTTCCTTAAAGAGGTGGCGTGCCATGTCTTCAAAGAGGTCGATAACGTCGTCTTGTTCTACAAAGCTCATCTCACAGTCTATCTGTGTGAACTCCGGTTGTCGGTCGGCACGCAGGTCTTCGTCCCTAAAACACTTGGCTATTTGGAAATAACGGTCGAAGCCGCTCACCATGAGCAATTGTTTCAGCGTCTGCGGACTCTGTGGCAGGGCGTAAAACTGACCGGGATTCATGCGCGAAGGCACCACGAAGTCGCGAGCTCCCTCGGGTGTTGAGCCGATAAGTATGGGCGTTTCCACCTCAATAAATTGTTTGCTGTCTAGGAAATTGCGTATCAATATGGTCATCTTGTGGCGCAACTCCAGGTTACGTCGCACGTTTGGCCGCCGCAGGTCAAGATAGCGATACTTCATACGTATGTCATCGCCACCATCGGTGTTCTCTTCGATGGTGAAAGGAGGCGTTTGGCTTTCGCTCAACACATTGAGTTGCGATGCAATAATCTCGATGTCGCCCGTTGGCAGGTTCGGGTTTTTGCTTTGTCGTTCGTTCACAACGCCCGTAACCTGTATGCAAAATTCGCGTCCCAATCTGTTGGCGCGGTCACAAAGCTCCTTGTTCTCGTTCTCGTTGAACACAAGTTGCGTAATGCCATATCTGTCGCGCAGGTCAACGAACGACATTCCGCCCATTTTCCTCACGCGTTGAACCCATCCCGCCAACGTCACTTCTTTGCCAGCGTCGGCCAGGCGTAGTTCCCCACAAGTGCTTGTCCTATACATGTTGTTCTTGTCTTATTTAAATTATCTTTGCAAAAGTACACATAACCATCGAAACCGACAAATCCAAGTGCACAAAAAAAATGTAGCAAGGTCGTTAACCTTGCTACATCTGATGTACATCCTTAGGGATTCGAACCCTAGACCCACTG
>CAJPTO010000023.1 GCA_905373605.1 uncultured Prevotella sp. | reverse complement strand
ATCTCGACGACTTTAACGCCGAAACTCTGGGCCAACTGATGGCCAACGAGGCCATCTCGCAAGGGGCTGCACTCATTATAACAAGCATTGGCAAGCATCCCAGCTTGCATTACGACAAAACATTGAAACTATGAAACTGGTTTGGAGATTATTGCGCCAACACATCAGCTGGCCACAGTTCGCAGGCTTCTTCTTCGCCAACCTCTTTGGCATGACCATTGTGCTGCTGGGCTACCAGCTGTATTGCGACATCCTGCCCATCTTTACGGCCAACGACAGTTTCTTAAGGGCCGACTATCTTGTGGTAAGCAGGAAGATTGGCATGGCAAACGCATTGGGAAACCAGCAACATTCGGGTTTCTCGAAAGACGAAATAGCCGACCTGCAAGCGCAACCTTTCGTCAAGGGCGTGGGCCAATTCACATCTACTGCCTACAAAGCCGAAGCGACGATGGGCGTCAACGGCATGAAGATACTCAACTCTGAATTGTTTTTCGAAAGTGTTCCCGACCCATTCGTTGATGTCTCGCTCAGCAACTGGCAGTATGCGCCCGGCGATAGCCTTGTGCCTGTTATCCTTCCGCGAAGCTACATTGCCATGTACAACTTCGGTTTTGCCCAGAACCATTCGCTACCGAAGATAAACGAAGGGCTGGTTGGCATGATAGACTTGCACATCCTGGTACACGGAAAGGGCGGACAAGGCGTTTTCAAGGGGAAGGTAATCGGATTTTCATCCAAGCTTAACACCATCCTCGTTCCCCAAGCGTTCATGAATTGGAGCAACAACCGATTCGCTCCCGACAACCAAGCCTTGCCCCTACGATTGATATTAGACGTTACCAACCCCGCCGACCAGCGCATAAGCACCTATCTGGAAGACCATAACTATGAGTTGGAAGACAACAATCTAGATGCAGAGAAAACCACTTACTTCCTCAAGCTCATGGTGACAATGGTGATGGCCATTGGCATTGTAATCTCGGCATTGAGCTTTTACGTGCTGTTGCTCAGCATCTACCTGCTTGTGCAGAAGAACACAACCAAGCTCCAAAACCTTTTGCTCATTGGTTATAGTCCCTCGCGGGTGGCCCTGCCTTACCAATTGCTCACCCTGGTGCTCAATTTGGCCGTGTTAGTGGCCAGCTTCTCGCTGTTGCTCGTTATGCGAAGCTATTACATAGACATTGTGGAAACCCTCTTCCCAGAACTTCCATCCACAAGTGTCGCACCCACATTGGGCATCGGCTTGGTGCTTTTCCTGCTAGTGACAGGCATCAATTTCGCCATTCTCTGGCGCAAAACAATCAGCATCTGGAAGCATGGCACAAAGTAAAGGGCGGACAATGGCGCAAGCTTCTTCACCCTGGCGGCCTAAACTTCGCCCATACATTTTGCACTTTAAGCAAATTAGCGTAACTTTGTAGGCTGAAAAGAAAATAACACATAAGATAAATGGCAATAGAACTCAAAGATTTGACCAAGCGTGCCGACAACTACAGTCAGTGGTTCAACGACTTGGTTGTGAAAGCCGACTTGGCGGAACAGTCCGCCGTGAGAGGATGTATGGTTATCAAGCCCTATGGCTATGCCATCTGGGAAAAAATGCAACAGCAGTTGGACAAAATGTTTAAGGAAACAGGCGCACAAAACGCCTACTTCCCACTCTTAATCCCCAAGTCGTTCTTCTCGCGCGAAGCCGAACACGTAAAAGGCTTCGCCAAAGAGTGCGCTGTTGTTACGCATTACCGCTTGCGGGCTTCCGAAGACGGGAAAAGCGTTGAAGTGGACCCCTCGGCAAAGCTCGAAGAAGAGCTTATCATACGTCCCACTTCCGAGACAATCATCTGGAACACCTATAAAAACTGGATTCACTCCTGGCGCGACCTGCCCCTGATGTGCAACCAGTGGTGCAACGTTATGCGTTGGGAAATGCGCACACGCCCGTTCCTGCGCACCTCAGAGTTTCTCTGGCAAGAGGGACATACCGCTCATGCAACGAAAGAAGAAGCAGAAGAAGAAGCACGAAAGATGCTTGATGTGTACGCTAAGTTTGCCGAAGAGTGGATGGCCGTGCCCGTTGTGCGCGGTGTGAAAAGCGAAACAGAACGCTTTGCCGGAGCACTTGACACCTACACCATCGAGGCGATGATGCAAGATGGCAAGGCATTGCAAAGCGGGACAAGCCATTTCCTTGGGCAAAACTTCGCTAAGTCGTTCGATGTTACTTTCCTCAACAAGGAGAATAAACCCGAATACGTGTGGGCTACTAGTTGGGGTGTGAGCACAAGGCTTATCGGTGCGTTGATTATGACCCACTCGGACGACAACGGATTGGTGCTCCCGCCACGCCTTGCGCCAATACAAGTGGTGGTTATTCCCATCGGTAGGGGCGACGAACAGATGCAAGCCATTGCCAACAAACTGCAACCGATTATCGAGCAGTTGCGCAAAGTGGGCGTAACCGTGAAGTATGACGACTCGGACAACAGGCGTCCGGGATTTAAGTATGCCGATTACGAGCTCAAAGGTGTGCCTGTTCGCATCGTTATGGGCGGTCGTGACTTGGAAAACAATACGGTGGAGATTATGCGCCGCGACACTTTGGAGAAAGAAACCATCGGTTTTGATGGCTTGGCCGAACACATCGTTGCGGTTCTTGACGACATGCAGGCCAATATTTACAAGAAAGCCCTCGACTATCGCAATGCACACATCTACGAGTGCAACGATTATGAGGAGTTTAAGCAGCGAGTGAAGGATGGAGGCTTCTTCCTTTGCCACTGGGATGGCACGGAAGAAACCGAAGCACGCATCAAAGAAGAGACGCAAGCCACAATACGTTGTGTTCCTTTCGGCTTCGAACAGACAGAAGGCATCGACATGGTGAGCGGCAAGCCTGCTAAGCATCGTGTCATCATTGCGCGTAGCTATTAAAGGTCTTAGGCTTGGGGCTTAATGTCCACATCAAATGCAACGCCCTATCAGGGGTTTGTGACATGCAACTAATCCGGGTTAGGCTGATTTTCAGCCTAACCCGTTTGTTTTATTGCCAAACGCTAAATACAATGTGGAGTGCCATTGAAGCGCCTGTTCGGGATAAGGAGCAACTCCTTTTGCACATTGTTTTATCGTGATGAGGGCGGTAGTTGGCATAATGACTGGTCCTTAACCCGAATTGGCGTATTGATGGGCCGTTGGCAAACAACATGTCCCCATGTGGGGTGGAAAACGTACACGGAGCTGTGTTTATAGTCAGAATGCGTTCGATGAAAGTTCTCTCCCAGGGTGTGGGGGTGTTTGGTAACGACTCTCAATAAGTAAAGAAATCGGCACGTTTTTTAACATTATGGCGGCTCTCGCGCGCCACGATTTGCCCATCGGCCGCAAATAATCCATTCTCGCATGGGGTTGTTGTCGGGAAATAAGGTGCAAGTAGCGGCATCTGCCACGCCATTTTGGGGCTTTTAGCCCCTTTTGGGCCAAAAAACGTGCTAAGTGGTACACTTAGCTTTGCTTTTTGCATGAAAAAGCAATGCAATATGCGGCACTTAGCCTTGCTTTTTGCATGAAAAAGCTGAGCTAAATGCACCAAAATGCAGGGTGATGAATGGAAAAGGCATTGTTTCGGGCGGACAAAGAGGCGTTGAAAGCCATGAAACAGGCGGAAAAGTTGACAAAAAAGCGGGGCGGAAATCATGCAAGGTCATCAATCTAGAGAAGCTAAATGATGCAAAATGCACCATTTGATGCTCACATTTCATCTAAAGGGCATTTGAAAAACAAGGAAAAACTTGCGTTTTGATGGTTTTAAGGTCCTCAAATATGCTAGAATGGCGCGTGGAGAAATGATATTTTGTAAATTATATCTAACAAAATGGACTTCAAAAACGCTTCTGGAAAGCGTGCAGCATGTGCGTAAGCCATTCTGCACACGGAGGGAATGGAGCACGAGGAGGTTTCAACGCACTTGGATATGGCGGAAAGTAATTGAAATTGAAATAAACTTATCTGGCGTATGGCTCACCAAAAGCATGAAGCAGCGCAGAGGGAACAGAGATTAGGCCTTCGTTGCATGGAAGGCAAGGTGCTATGGTCTGTGAACACTGAGGGCGAGATGCGAAACTAGCAGCCAAGGACATGGCATTAAAGGCTGGCTTAAAGTAATGTGCAGAGGTCCATTTCCTATTTTATTTTGCTCTTTGCAGTCTTTATAGAGCCGGCCCAGAATGTTAGAGGAGGGGGCAATAGGAAATGCGATGCATAAAAGCAGCATCGAGCGATTTGCAACATGGAAGAACAAAAGGCATCCGGCGATGGTTCGCCAGATGCCGTAAGCTGGTGTGTTGAAGCGATGGTTATCGCTTGATGCGCAATAAATCGCGAATTTCTGCCAACAGCTTCTCTTCGTTGGTGGGCTCTGCAGGAGCTTCGGGAGCAGCAGGTTCTTCTTTCTTTCTCGATAGCGAATTGATGCCTTTGATGAGCAAGAAGATACAGAAAGCGATAATTGTGAAGTCGATAACGTTCTGGATGAAATTACCATACGTGATTTTAGCCTCTCCTATTTTGAAAGAAAGCGATTTGAAGTCTAACCCTCCAATAACCATTCCGATGAGCGGCATGAGCAAGTCGTCTACAACCGACGACACGATTTTGCCGAACGCCCCACCAATAATAACACCGACCGCCAAATCCAATACGTTACCTCGCATGGCGAAGTCTTTGAACTCGTTTAAAAATTTACTCATTTTTTTTGTTGTTGATAATAATATTTGGTGAAATCCAATGCAAATGTAGAAATAAATTTGTAACTTTGCGGTGCAATAGAGGAAAAAAGCATTGTTTTGGCTAACATTTTGATTTTTTAAACCATTTTGTAATGTCAACTTGCTAAAATGCCCCGCAGTACATTTTTAACCCATTAAACATAAAAAACAAAGATGATCAAAATTGGTATTAACGGATTTGGCCGCATCGGTCGTTTCGTGTTCCGTGCTTCTCTTGAAGAGGCTAACGCAAAAGAAGTGCAAGTTGTTGCTATCAACGATCTTTGCCCCGTAGACTACTTGGCATACATGCTGAAGTATGACACGATGCACGGCATCTTCAAAGGCACTATCGAAGCAGACGTTGAGAAATCTCAACTTATCGTTAACGGCAATGTAATCCGTGTGACCGCTGAACGCAATCCCGCCGATTTGAAGTGGGGCGAAGTAGGTGCTGAATATGTTGTTGAGTCTACAGGTTTGTTCCTTTCTAAGGAAAAATCGCAAGGCCACATCGACGCAGGTGCCAAATATGTTGTGATGTCGGCTCCTTCAAAGGACGATACGCCCATGTTCGTAACAGGCGTTAACGACAACACCTATGTTAAGGGCACGCAATTCGTGTCTAACGCATCTTGCACCACAAACTGCTTGGCTCCTATCGCTAAGGTGCTGAACGACAAGTGGGGCATCAAAGACGGTTTGATGACTACGGTACACTCTACCACCGCTACACAAAAGACTGTTGACGGTCCTTCTTTGAAAGATTGGCGTGGTGGCCGTGCTGCCTCTGGCAACATCATTCCTTCTTCTACTGGCGCTGCTAAGGCTGTAGGTAAGGTAATTCCCGAATTGAACGGCAAACTCACTGGTATGTCTATGCGCGTTCCTACGCTCGACGTATCGGTTGTTGACCTGACCGTTAACTTGGCAAAACCTGCTAAGTACGAGGATATTTGCGCTGCCATGAAGGAAGCTTCTGAAGGCGAACTCAAAGGTGTTCTGGGTTACACCGAAGATGCAGTGGTTTCTTCAGACTTCTTGGGCGACCCCCGTACCTCAATCTTCGACGCTAAAGCCGGTATCGCTCTTACCGATACGTTCGTGAAGGTGGTTTCTTGGTACGACAACGAAATTGGCTACTCGCACAAAGTTGTTGAGCTGATTAAGCACATGGCAAAGGTTAACGCCTAAAAAATTGCGTTGAACTAAACAAAAAGAAGCCGTCCTATACGTAGGACGGCTTTTTTTATTACCTTTGCTCTCGTGAAGATGATAACGATATTGGGTCCTACGGCTTGTGGAAAGACATCACTGGCTGTTAGGCTCGCCGCACAAACTGGCGGCGAGATTATCAGCGCGGACAGCCGTCAGGTGTATCGCGGAATGGACATTGGCACGGGGAAAGACTTGTCGGAGTATGTTGTAGACGGAAAGCCAATCCCTCATCACCTTATCGATATCGAGGACGCTGGGCAAAAATATAACCTTTTCAGGTTTCAAGAAGACTTCAACGCTGCCTACACAGACATCACCAATAGGGGAAAGCTGCCCATATTGTGCGGCGGAACCGGGCTTTACATGGAAGCTGTGCTCAAGGGATATGCGCTTTCTCCCGTTGCTCAAGACGATGGTTTGAGAAAGAAATTATCCAATCGGTCGCTTGCCGAATTGAAGGAGTTGCTCACAAGACTTAAAGCCAGAAATAATTCGGAAATGCACAATCGTACGGACGTAGACACCGTAAGCCGTGCTGTGAGGGCCATTGAGATTGAATTTCATAACCTGCGACATCCTGTAGACACGCGGAGAATACCGGCTGTGAATTCGCTTATCGTGGGTTTGAACGTTGACAGGGATGTGCGAAGGGAACGAATAACAGCCCGACTCAAAGCCCGACTGAAGGAAGGAATGGTGGAAGAGGTGCGCCGTCTGCTTGAAAGGGATGGCGTTTCGAAAGAAGACCTGATGTATTACGGGCTCGAATATAAGTATGTTACGGCTTATGTGGTTGGCGAAATGTCGTATGATGATATGTTCAGCCAATTGGAAATTGCCATTCACCAATTCGCCAAACGGCAAATGACATGGTTCAGAGGCATGGAACGGCGCGGATTTTGCATTCATTGGCTGGATGCGAGTATGCCCATGCAAGACAAATTGGACAAAATGGCGGAGTGGATGGAAAAAGAAAACGATACAACTTGCAAAAAGAGAGGATAAGACATGGCAGCAAACAAGAAATGGGCGATATTGTATTGTCCCAAGAAAGGTATGTACAGCAGGGGCTTGAGATGGAACAAAGTGGAAAGAAGCCTGATGGACAATGGCATCGACTTTGACTATGTGCAATGCGAAAACGCCAACAGCGTGGAACGATTGATAACCATGTTCATCGATAATGGTTATCAAACGATTGTCGTTGTTGGGGGCGACTCGGCCCTGAACGATGCCGTGAACTGCTTGATGCGTGCCGACAAGCAAACGCGTGACAGCATTGCGCTGGGAATTATTCCCAACGGGCTGATGAACGACTTTGCGCATTTCTGGGGGATTACCGAAATGGATGTGGACACCATCGTGAAATGGCTGAGGAAAAGACGCATAAGGAGAATAGACTTGGGCAGCATCCGCTATATTAATAAGGAGGGGAAGAACTGCCAACGCTATTTCCTCAACTGCGTAAACATCGGATTGATAGCCACCATCATGAACCTGCGCCAGCAAACACGACGCCTTTTCGGTGCGCGCACGCTGTCTTTCCTCTTCTCTTTCGTGCTTTTGGCATTCCAACGCATGGAATACAAGATGCGCTTGAAGATTAATGAAGAGGTGTTGAACCGCAAGATAATGACCATTTGCGTGGGAAACGCATTGGGATATGGGCAGACACCCAATGCTGTTCCTTACAATGGGCTACTGGATGTGTCGGTGGTTTATCATCCTAAGATGATGAAGTTGTTCGAAGGTATCTACTTGTTTTTGCGTGGTAAATTCTTAAATCACAGAAGTGTGCACCCTTATCGCACACGTTTAATAGAGATGTTGGATGCCAACCACGCCTTGATTGGCATTGACGGCCGGCCGATGAACTCGCCCCAAGGCCCATTTACGATAGCTGTTGAGCAGGAAGTGATAAATTTTCTGATACCCGACTAGCCTAGCTTGCTAACCTTTCGCAGTTCCTCATCGTGCATGATGCGTATCTTTCTGCCTTCAATGGCAATCATGTTTTCGGCAGCAAACGATGAAATGGTGCGAATGGCATTGCTCGTGGTCATGTTGGACATGTTGGCAATGTCTTCTCGGCTGAGATAAACGCTAAGCGTATAGCCGTCTTCCTCCACACCGTAACTGTCTTTGAGGAAAAGCAGCGTCTCTGCAAGTCGCCCTCTAATGTGCTTTTGGGTTAAGCTCACCGTTCTTTCGTCAGACGACCCCAGCAATTTCGCCAAATGCTTGATGAAGAACATCGAAACGCTGTTGTTCTCGCGGATGAGCTTAACAACAAGCTGGATAGGCAAGAAAGCCACCGTGCATGTGTCGATGGCCATCGCAGAGGTTTTATAATCTTCGCCTGCAAAGAAGGCTCTGTAGCCGAAAAACTCTACAGCCTTAATGGCGCGAATGATTTGGCTTCTACCATTAACGCCCTCTTTATATACTTTAACCTTACCCGATATCAAGCACATAACCTCGCGCGGAGATTCAGCTGCTCTGTATATAATGTCGTTCTTCTTGAACGTCACAATCCTCACATTGTCTGCCAACATTTTTTGTTGAGACTCCGAAAGGGGGCTCCAGTGCTCGGAAATGATGCTTGTCACTTCTTCACTTGATACTAAATTCTTAGTTGTCATATTTTTTCTGGATTTACTCAGTCTTGTGTTGATTAACAGAATTGCTTACAAAATTACTATTTTCTTCTATGCAGCAGGATTATTGGTCTTTTTTTTGTCCCAACGATACCGAAAAAATGTTATTTTCGTAAATTCAGCGCGTTTTATTTGTGTTAAAGCCGATTATTTTGTACTTTTGGCGAACGAAGAGTTGACATCCTAACCAATCTTCCGTACAATAGGACTAACAATTAAACCTTAAAGTATAGCTATATGGGTTATATACGATTTGAAAAATCCCTCATGACCAATCTTGAGGAAGCATTACCTAAAGAGTTGCTGCGGACCAACCGGTCGGGAGCTTACGCTTGTTCGTCTATACTGGATTGCAACACGAGAAAGTATCATGGACTTCTCGTCATGCCTATTCCAGAAATCGATGACGATAACCATGTGCTGCTCTCTTCACTCGACGTGTCGGTTATCCAACATGGTGCTGAGTTTAACTTGGGGCTGCACAAGTACCGCGGAAACACGTATAGTCCGAACGGACATAAATACATCCGCGAGTTCAACTGCGACAAAGTGCCGACTACCTTGTATAGGGTGGGGGGTGTTTTGCTTAAAAAGGAAGTGGTGTTCCAGCATTTTGAAGACCGGATACTCATTCGGTATACCTTGGAAGACGCACATTCGGCAACCACCTTGCGTTTCAAACCTTTCTTGGCATTCAGGAGCGTGCGCCAGTTTACACACGAAAACAGTGTGGCTTCGCGTGAATATCATGAAGTGGAGAACGGCATAAAAACTTGTATGTATGCAGGTTATCCCGAATTGTTCATGCAGTTCAGCAAAAAGAACACCTTTGTTTTCGAACCCAACTGGTACCGTGGTTTGGAATACACCAAGGAGCAAGAGCGCGGATACGACGCTAATGAGGACCTCTATGTGCCTGGTTACTTCGAGATGAACATCAAGAAGGGCGAAAGCATCGTGTTCTCGGCTTCCATACAAGAGTTTAAAACCAAAGACCTTTGCCGCCTTTTCGAAGAAGAAGTGGAGGAAAGAAGCCCTCGCGACAACTTCTTCCATTGCCTTGTTAATGCCGCTCACCAGTTCCACATCAGCGAAAGTAACGGCGACGAATATATCTTGGCTGGTTATCCTTGGTTCAAATGCCGGGCTAGGGATACCTTTGTGGCACTTCCGGGACTGACACTTGCCATCGAAGAAGAAAGCTATTTCGAAGCTGTTATGCGTACAGCCGAAAGGGGATTGCGGGAGTTTATGGAGGATAAACCGCTTACCGTTAACATTGCCGAGATAGAACAGCCCGACGTTTTGTTGTGGGCTATATGGGCCACCCAGCAATATGCAAGGGAAACTTCCAAGGAACGCTGCATTGACAAGTATGGTAAGCTGGTTGAAGACATTATTACTTACATCATCAGCGACAAGCATCCCAACCTTTTGCTCGATGACAACGGGCTGCTGAAAACAAATGGCAAGGACAAAGCCGTCACTTGGATGAACTCTACCATCAACGGAAGACCTGCTGTTCCGCGTTCGGGATACATCGTTGAGTTTAATGCATTGTGGTATAACGCCCTCAAGTTTGCCGCATCTATTGCTGCTGACATGTCTGATAACGCACGTGCAGAACGGTTGGAGAGCTTGGCCGCCAAGTGTAAAGAGGCATTTGTGGACACATTCTTGAACGAATATGGATACCTTTACGACTTTGTTGACGGCAACATGGTGGATTGGAGTGTGCGGCCGAACATGATTTTTGCCGTTGCCCTCGACTATTCGCCCTTGGAACTGAGCCAAAGGAAGAGCGTGTTGGACGTTTGTACGCGCGAATTGCTCACGCCAAAGGGACTCAGGACGCTGTCGCCTAAGAGCGGAGGGTACAATCCCATGTATGTTGGGTCGCAAATCCAGCGTGACTATGCCTACCATCAGGGAACGGCTTGGCCTTGGCTAGGCGGATTTTACATGGAAGCATGCCTCAAACTCTACAAACGCACACGCCTTAGCTTCATCGAAAGGCAAATGGTTGGCTACGAAGACGAGATGTTCTACCACTGCTTGGGAACCATTCCCGAACTCTTCGACGGCAATCCGCCTTTCCATGGACGCGGAGCCATATCATTCGCCATGAATGTAGGCGAGATTTTGAGAACCCTTGAACTGCTAGAAAAATATTCTTACCAATAATAACGGAGGACCTAAAAATGAAAGTACTAATGTTTGGTTGGGAGTATCCTCCTCACATCTTAGGTGGTCTTGGCACAGCGAGCTTCGGTATCACTGAAGGGTTGCATGCACAAGGCGACATGGAAATCACATTCTGCCTGCCCAAACCTTGGGGCGACGAAGACAAGACTGCTGCAAACATCGTGGCAATGAACTGCGTTCCCGTGGCTTGGCGTGATGTAAGCTACGATTACCTTAAAGATAGGCTCGGCAATGTGATGTCTCCCGAGTATTATTATGAGCTTCGTGACCACATCTACGCCGATTTCAATTACATGAACCTTAACGATTTAGGTTGCGTAGAGTTTTCCGGACGATACCCAGACAATCTCCACGAAGAGATTAACAATTACTCCATTGTTGCTGGAGTTGTGGCCAGAAAACAAGAATTCGACATCATACACGCACACGATTGGCTCACTTATCCCGCAGGGATACATGCCAAGCAAGTGTCGGGAAAGCCCCTTTGCATACATGTTCATGCCACCGACTTCGACCGTTCGCGCGGTAAGGTGAACCCGACGGTTTATTCCATTGAGAAAGATGGTATGGATAATGCCGATTGTATCATGTGTGTGTCTGAATTGACACGACAAACGGTTATCAATCAATACCACCAAGACCCACGTAAGTGTTTCACCGTTCACAACGCCGTGTATCCTTTGGCGCAAGAATTGCAAGACATCCCACGCCCCAACCACGATGATAAAGAGAAAGTAGTGACTTTCCTTGGGCGAATTACGATGCAAAAAGGACCTGAATACTTTGTGGAAGCGGCCACGATGGTGCTTCACCGCACCAGAAACGTGCGTTTTTGCATGGCTGGTTCGGGCGACATGATGGACAAGATGATTTACTTGGCAGCCAATCGAGGCATTGCCGATAGGTTTCATTTCCCTGGTTTCATGCGCGGGAAGCAGGTCTACGAATGCCTTAAGGCATCAGATGTCTATGTAATGCCGTCCGTGAGCGAGCCTTTTGGCATATCTCCCCTTGAAGCAATGCAGTGCGGAACACCAACAATCATATCCAAACAAAGTGGTTGTGCCGAAATCTTAACCAATTGCATCAAGGTGGATTATTGGGACATTCACGCTTTGGCCGATGCCATTTACTCCATCTGCCACAATGATAGCTTGTTCCATTACCTGCAAGATGAGGGTAAGAACGAGGTAGACCAGATTACGTGGGAGAAAGTGGGCCTATGGATACGCACACTTTACGAGAGAACAATTAACAAGAAGTAGCAGCCTTTTAACAAATAAGTAAGACAATGAAAACGATATGTTTATATTTTGAGATACACCAGATTATCCATCTCAAGCGGTACAGGTTCTTCGACATCGGTACCGACCACTATTATTACGATGATTTCGAGAACGAACGCACCATAACCGACATTGCCGAGCGTTCGTACATGCCTGCTTTGGAGGCTTTACTCGAAATGATTAAGACCAATGACAAGTATTTTAAGGTTGCCTTCTCGCTCTCGGGTGTGGGAATAGAACAATTGGAAATGCATGCCCCGCAGGTCTTGGATAAACTACAAGAGTTGAATGAAACAGGTTGCGTTGAATTCTTGGCTGAACCTTATTCGCATGGCTTGGCTTCGCTTATCAATGAAGACAGTTTCGAGGCCGAAGTGAAGAAGCAGTGCCAAAAAATAAAGGAGTATTTCGGACAAGTGCCCAAGGTGCTGCGTAACTCGTCGCTCATCTATAATGACGACATTGGTTCGAAGGCTTCGCTCATGGGCTTTAAGGGCATGCTTACTGAAGGTGCTAAGCACATTCTTGGATGGAAGTCGCCACACTACTTGTACCATTGCAACATGGCACCCAACTTGAAGTTGCTGTTACGTGATATCAATCTCAGCGACGACGTGTCGTTGCGCTTCAACAACAGCGACTGGGACGAGTATCCATTGTTTGCCGACAACTATGTTGCCAAGATTGCTGCCTTGCCCGAAGAAGAACAAGTAATCAATATCTTCATGGAACTCTCGGCACTTGGCATCGCACAGCCCTTGTCTAGCAACATCTTGGAGTTCTTAAAAGCCATCCCCGTATGTGCCAAACAGGCTGGTATAAACTTCTCTACACCTACAGAGATATGCACTAAGATGAAAAGCGTGGCTCCCCTTGACGTGCCTTACGCCCTTTCGTGGATAGACGAGGAGCGAGATGTGAGCAGCTGGCTAGGCAATCCCATGCAACGCGAGGCTTTCAACAAGCTTTATAGCGTGGCCGACAGGGTGAGGATTGCCAACGATGCACGCATAAACCAAGACTGGGACTATCTGCAAGCTTCGAACAACTTCCGCTTCATGACCACTAAGAACACGGGCGTGGCCATTGACCGTGGCATTTACAGCAGTCCGTTCGATGCTTTCACCAACTACATGAACATTCTTGGCGACTTCATCAGCAGGGTGAAGAGCCTCTATCCCGAGGAAATCGACAATGATGAGCTGAACAGCTTGCTTACGGCGATTAAGAACCAAGGCGATGAAATCGAGATGAAAGAAAAGGAGATTGTTCGCTTGCAAACAAAAATTGAAAAGATTGAAGCCGAAAGCGACAAACTCAGAGCTGCACTTGAAGCTGGCGCGACGAAAGCAAAACCCAAACGGGCTACGGCTAAGAAGGCAACTCAGAAGAGCGAAGAGAAGAAGTAGACATGAAAGGAGAAACAAGTGCATCGCTCTCTTTGATGCCTTGTTTCTCTTACTTACCACCCATAGCGTGTTGCTTGCCGACTCAATGTTCGCACTCCTTATTAATATTGCGCGAAAGTAAAGGTGTCTAACACCTAAATTTTCCAGAAAAGCTCACACTCCTTATTAATATAGTGTGCATAGCATTGTGATTAAAAAGATTTATTTTGTAGCACGCTACGAGGAATTAACGAAATAACGAAGCAGGGGAAGCAACCATTAAGGTGCTTCCCCTGCTTCGTTATAATCATTATATTTGCGACTTTGATGTACAAGCCTGGTTTAAAAGCAGCTTTAGCCACAGTCTTTGTCGTTTATTTCTGCCTACTAATTTGCTTGAAGTCACCAGTCGTTATCTAATTCTATCCGCAGCCCTAACCAACTTCTCATCAGCAATAATGCCCCTTCGAGCCATCCAATACAACACGATGGCCACAAAAGGAAAGCAAATGGCGATGTTCGCGTGGAATATATAGTCGCGATAACCGATGTGAAGGGCGTAAACGGCGGCCAATGCATACCAAACAACCAGCAAAATCATGTTGAGCATGCACAGCTTTGCTTGTCTAGGCCTGTTGCGAAAGCCTGCAATGGCCCATGTGCCGATGGTCGCTGAAAGCACTTGTATGGCGAACAGCACACTGGAAGCCATGTTGATGCCCCCTTCTGGAAGACGAAGCCCAAGGTTAAACAAGTATGCATTGAGCCCCATCCCCTGAGGTTCGAAATAACCAAGCGACATGCACAAGCATGCAATGGTGAAAGCGATGGCCAACACCAAGAATATGGTTTGCTTACGCTGCCACATTAGTCCATCTGTTGTCCCTCTTTAGAGGGGTCGCGCCAGTAAATGCTATCGTCAACAAACTCTTGTGTAGCCAGCAACGTGGGTTTGGGCAGCTTCTCGTAGTAACGCGAAATCTCTATCTGCTCACGGTTTTCGAAAACCTCTTCCAACGTGTCGTTATACGAGGCAAACTCTTGCAGTTTCTTGTTCAAGTCTTGCTTAATCTCCACGCTTATCTGGTTTGCCCGCTTGGCAATGATGGCTACGCTTTCGTAGATGTTGTTCGTTTCGTTGCACAAGTCCATAATGTCCCTTGTAACGGTGTTCAATGGAGCTTTCGACTTCTTGTAATCCATAAAATAATTCTTCCTATACTGTGTTTAAAATCAAAATCAGTTCTTTGTTATCTCCTTGCATTTGGCGATGTATTTCTCGGCCAGAGTGCGTTCTTTCGAGTCAGGATACTCGTTGATGAAGCCATAACATTCGTCTTCGGCATCCTGATAACGTTCCAGCTTCTTTGTTTCAACGCTTTGTTGTGCCAGTTCAAACTTGCTTTTCATCAGCAGCACGGCAAAATCTTCGCGCAGTCGGCTATAAGGATAGTCCTTCAATGCGTTTTGCGATGTGATGATGCAAGCTTCGTAATTGTTTCCGCCGTAGTTGCAGTTGCCGAAGTATGTACCCAGGTCGTAATACAGTTGTGCCGTGTGCAATTCTTTCTCCACCAGTTTGTCTTGCAGGTCAAACAGGCGTTGTTGTGCTTGCGGTTTCTGCTTCGAGTCGGGATAAAGGTCTAAGAACGTTTGGAAATCGGTGATGGCCTGAACGGTTCTCGACTGGTCCAAGCGTGGTTCGGGCGTACTCATGAAAAGGCTTTGGCCCACATAATATTGTGCCATTTCGGCATAACGTCCTTTGGGGTACGATTGAACATACTTCTTAAAGTACTGTGCAGCCGTCTCGTAGTCTTTACTGTTATACTCGGCCATGGCCAGCATGTAAAGACTCTCTTGCGCGTTTTCCGTTCCTTTCTGCAGTGTAACAAGTTCTTGCAGCAGTGTTATGGCGCGCACGTATTTGCCTCTTGCGAAACACTCTTTAGCGTACTCGTACTTATACTGCACGTTGTCGCTTTTGTACACTCTGTTGAACTCTTGTGCACAGCCCGAAAACAGCAAAACGGCCGTCGAAATGATAAGCAATGGCTTCTTCATTGTTTGTTTCTTGATTTTTGAACTGCAAAAATACACATATTTCGCTTATTTACAAAGTATAAAATGCTATTTTTAGTTATTTGGCCGAATGTTTTTTTGTAATTTTGCATGTATGGAATTTAAACTCACGTCGAAATATAAGCCTACAGGCGACCAGCCCGAGGCAATCAAACAGCTTACTGAAGGATTGGAAAGGGGTGACATGTCGCAAGTGCTTTTGGGCGTAACGGGGTCTGGCAAGACGTTTACCATGGCCAACGTTATCGCTCAACACAACGTGCCTACGCTCGTTCTTAGCCACAACAAAACATTGGCCGCACAGCTTTACGAGGAGATGAAAGGCTTCTTCCCCAACAATGCGGTTGAGTATTATGTGTCTTACTACGATTATTATCAACCCGAGGCCTACCTCCCCACAACAGACACCTACATTGAGAAAGACTTGGCCATCAACGACGAAATAGACAAGCTTCGGCTTCGCGCCGTGTCGGCCTTGCTTTCGGGGCGAAAAGATGTCATTGTGGTGTCGTCCGTGTCGTGCATCTATGGCATGGGAGGCCCCACTGCCATGGAAAGCGGCATCATATCGTTGGAAAAGGGGCAGCGCATTGACAGAAACGAGTTTCTAAGAAAGCTTGTCGACTCGCTTTATGTGCGAAACGACATCGACTTGCAGCGCGGCAACTTCCGTGTGAAGGGCGATACCGTTGATGTGGCTATGGCCTATAGCGACAATCTGTTGCGCATAACATGGTGGGACGATGAAATAGACAGCATCGAAGAGGTTGACAGCATCACTTACCATCGCATCGAAAGCTTTAACGACTATAAAATATATCCTGCCAACCTTTTCGTTACCAGCAAAGAACAAACCGAACGCGCCATTCGTTGCATTCAAGACGACCTTGTGGCGCAAATCGATTTCTTTAACGAAATGGGAGATGGCATTAAGGCTCAGCGAATTAAGGAGCGTGTTGAGTATGACATGGAGATGATGAAAGAACTTGGGCATTGTTCGGGCATCGAAAACTATTCGCGTTATTTCGATGGCCGCCAACCGGGACAACGTCCTTATTGCCTGCTCGACTTCTTTCCGAAAGATTATCTCATGATTATCGATGAGAGCCACGTTAGTGTGCCACAGCTTGGAGGCATGTATGGGGGCGACAGGGCGCGAAAACAAAACCTCGTTGAGTTTGGCTTTCGGCTGCCTGCAGCTTTTGATAACCGCCCGCTTAGGTTCGAAGAGTTCCATACGCTTATCAACCAAGTGATATATGTGTCGGCAACGCCTGCCGATTACGAACTGAACGAGGCCGAAGGTGTGGTGGTTGAACAGCTGATTAGGCCCACAGGGCTGCTCGACCCCGAGATTATTGTGCGGCCAAGCGAAAACCAGATAGACGACCTCTTGGCCGAAATCCTGGAAAGAAGCGAAAAGAACGAACGTGTGTTGGTGACAACGCTAACCAAACGAATGGCTGAAGAGCTCACAGAATACCTGCTTGATCATGGTGTGAAGACCAATTACATTCACAGTGACGTGGCAACCTTAGACCGTGTGCGCATAATGAACGCGCTCCGTGCCGGCGAATACGACGTTCTGGTGGGCGTTAACCTCTTGCGCGAGGGCTTGGACCTGCCCGAAGTGTCGCTTGTTGCCATCCTTGATGCCGACAAAGAAGGCTTTTTGCGCAGTCATCGCTCGCTTACGCAGACGGCGGGCCGCGCTGCACGCAACGTTAACGGGAAGGTGATTATGTATGCCGACACCATTACGCAAAGCATGCAACGCACAATTGACGAAACAGCACGGCGAAGAATGATACAGATGCAGTATAACGCCGAACACAACATCACGCCACAACAGATTGTGAAGGACATTAAGGGCGCATTGACGGGCAATGCCACTGCTGCCGAACCTGCTAAGGGCTATCGTTCGCAAGAGGGTGGATATGTTGAGCCAGACGCAGTGGCCTTTGCTGCCGACCCAATCGTTGAACGCATGACGCGCCAACAATTGGAGAAGAGTATTGCCAACACCACTGCTCTGATGAAACAGGCTGCCAAGGAGCTCGATTTCATTCAGGCCGCCCAGTATCGCGACGAAATAGCGCGCTTGCAAGAGCAATTGGAGTTGAAGTGACATGCCGAAGGGGGGACTTTTTAAAGGCATGCCGCCACTCGGACATTGTTTCACCTCATGTTCACAAAGGCTTCTTGTTGATGTTTCCTTGTATCGTGGCAGGATAAAGTTCAATGCTTTTAAACAAGGTGTAGGCTTAACGTGGCTGTTGCCACGACTATTGCGTAGCGCATGGCTTTTTTGCTGGCAGGATGGGCGTGTTTCACCCACAATTCTGCTACAAAAACAGCAATGCCTGCAGCAAAACCACTTGGCCTAGGGGCGTGTTTCACTCGCAATCCAGCTCCAAAAGCAGGCCAAGCACCACACTGTGTAAACATGCATTCTCTTCTCTAGCTGCCGTGTTTTTCTGTTCCTTTGGCTAGGTCTTCTTGGTGGCATAAGTTCTTTCCTCACGTCTGCTTTGCGCCTTCGTGTGTGCATCCTCCAACATATTAGGTCAATACTTTCGGCATCCGTTTTCTTGATGCCACAATTTTGTTCTTATTCATTTACAAAATAGCTCTCCTGAACACGTCATTCTAGCATTTTTTAACGCTTTAAAACCTGCAAAACGCTCACTTTTTCTTGTTTTTCAGAAGCCCTTTGGGCAAAAAAACGAGCATCAATGGTGCATTTTGCATCGTTTAGCTTCTCTAAATTGTGCGTGCGGTGAATTTTTAGCACCGTGTTTTTCCCAACTTTTTCCCCTAACTCATGCCTTTCAACGATCCTTTGTCCGACTGAAACAACGCCTTTTTCGTTCATCAGCCTGCAATATGATGCATTTAGCAAGGCTATTTGCATGAAAAAGCCGTGCTAAGTGCCGCAGTTAGCAGACCTTTTTCATGCAAAAAGCACAGTAATATGCGGCACTTAGCCCGTGTTTGCCCAAGATTGCGTGCTAAAAGCGGCAAAATGGCGTGCCAGATGACACTTATCATCCCTTACTTCCTCGCAACAACCCCATGCGAGAATGAATTATTTGCAACCGATGGGCAAATTATGGCGGGCAAGGGCAGCCATAATGTTAAAAAACGTGCGGTTTTTTTTACGTATTGAGAAATATAACCCAACGAAAGATACCGCTATCCTGCAAAAACACACCAGCGCATGGGAGAAAAGACGATGAGCATCTTGTGCAAAACACAGCGGCTACGTCAACCCATAAAGTGTGGTTGATGGCAAATTGTGCGGTACGAAAGTGCAATGAAAGTTGAAATACATTCCGTTGAATGTGGTACTGTTAAATTATCATTATGTTTTAGTAAAATATTCTCCAAAATATAACCTTGCGCGTTTGAACTATGGGGGAAAAATCGTAACTTTGCAATCGTGATTGAACTACATAGACATATCGAAATCTTACTGCTGGATAACGACTGCGTAATTATTCCCGACTTTGGGGGATTTATGGCACACCACGTGGAAGCTAGATACGACGACACGGACCATACGTTCTTGCCGCCGTCGAGAACGCTTGGGTTCAATCGACAATTGCGTTTGAACGACTCACTGCTTGCTCAATCTTATGTTGAAGCTTACGACTTGAGCTACCCCGAAGCCCTTGTGCGTATTGGCAATGAGGTGGAAGAAATGCGCCAGCACCTGCACAACGAGGGGTATTATGAGCTGAACGACCTCGGCGTGCTTTATTTCACGGATAACGATACGTACACATTCGAGCCATGCGAGTCGGGCATCCTCACCCCTTCGCTTTATGGGCTTAACTCCATAGACATTCAACGCTTGCCAAAATTGGCAGTGAGAAGTGTTGAGAAAGACACTGAACAAGCCTTGAGCCTAGAAGATGCCGACAATTCACAAGTGGCTGCTCGCGAAACAAAGCCATTGTTGTTGGAAATGAATTCCGAGGTCAATGGCGCATCTGGCACTATGGAAGACAATTCCGAACAAAAGCAAGCCGATCAGGGCGACCTTATCATACCCGTGGCATGGGTAAGAAACGCTATTGCTGTGTGCGTGGCTGTATGTGCCTTCTTTCTTTTCCCCTCTACTGTTACCGAGGGTGGGATGAGCAGCGTGTCGCACAGCATGGTAGACACTGGGTTGCTAACCTCTGTTATGCCTAAAGAGATGATTAAGGGTAACGAAAGCATCGCCGAAATCAAGTCGCCCGTGGCCAAGAAAGAAACGGTTGTTTCCACAAAGCGGGTGCAAGAGCCAGAAACGAAGCCCGAAAAAAAGAACGACAGCTTCTATTGCCTGGTGCTGGCCAGCAAGATAACCAAGCATAACGCCAAACGCTATGTTCGAATGCTAAAAGATAAGGGGTACGACTTGGCAGAAGTGCTCGTGACCGACCGTGACATAAAGGTGATTTATGGACGATACGCAACGCAGAATGAAGCCTATTTGGCCTTTAACAAGCTGCACAACAAAGCCGACTTCAAGGAAAGCTGGGTGATGCACAACAATGTTCGTTGAACTGCCTTTTAGCATTTACAATTGACTTTCACACACAATACTAAAGAGCATGAAGAGAGTAAGGTGTCCGAAATGCGACAATTACATCACTTTCGATGAAACACGTTACCAAGAAGGGCAGTCGCTCTTCTTCCAATGTCCCGATTGCGGCAAGGAATTTGGCATCCGCATTGGCGTTTCGAAACTGCACAACCGGCAGAAAGAAACCAATGCCGACGAATTGGACAACGACGATCATTGTGGTACGCTGCTGGTTATCGAGAATGTTTTTCATTATAAGCAGGTGCTGCCGTTGCAGATGGGCAGGAATGTCATTGGACGGTACATGAAAAACAGCGGCATCAACTGCCCCATCGAAACAAACGACCCCAGCATTGACATGAATCATTGCACCATTGAGGTGAGTAGGGACAAACACGGGCGATTGAAGTATGTGCTTAGCGATGGGCCTAGCTACACGGGAACGTTCGTAGACAACGTGATTTTGGGCGACCGAGAACGGCGTGTGCTTGAAGATGGCTCGCTCTTCACCATTGGGGCGACAAGCATTATCTTACGAACAAAAGGCGAAAAGGACTAGTACAGTCCTTTTTTTTCATTTTAAGCTGGTTCTATAAAATGTCTTTGCCGCATTTTTGGCTTTTTGCTGAACAGCTTTCGCTTACGAAGAAAACGCATATAGGCAATGCAACAGGAAGATTAAGTGTGAAATGTCCTAATAAAAGCAAAGGGGCAGTAAAGAGCAGAATGGATAGAGCATGGAGTTTTGCATGGATTTTCAGAACCTGCCTTTAACCTTTGTTATGCAACACCCCAATTTATTTCGGTTTTATTGAAATTATCGCCAAAAAATCATTAACTTTGCACAGCTTGTATCATGCGGACAATACCAAGTGAGCAGCTTATAAAATCACAACAAAACGATGAACGATGCTTATAGAATATAAAAACGTAAACGTTTACCAAGACGACCGCGAAGTGTTACGCGGCGTAGACTTTCATGTGGATGAAGGCGAGTTCATCTATCTGATAGGAAAGGTGGGCTCGGGAAAAAGCTCTTTCCTCAAAACAACCTATTGCGAACTGGACGTAGACGATGAAGATGCCGACACTGCCGTTGTTCTTGGCCGTGACCTTAAAACGCTTCGCCGTCGCGAAGTGCCTGCATTGCGCAAGGAAATGGGCGTGATATTCCAAGACTTTCAGCTGCTGCACGACCGCAGCGTGTGGGAAAACCTCCAGTTCGTGCTTAAGTCCACAGGCTGGAAAGACAAGGACGAAAGGGCCAAACGCATTGACAAAGTGCTGGCCGACGTGGGAATGAGTGACAAGAAGCACAACATGCCCTACGAACTTTCAGGCGGTGAACAACAACGAATTGCCATCGCAAGGGCCATTCTGAACCACCCCAAGGTGATCATTGCCGACGAACCCACAGGAAATCTAGACCTTGAAACGGCTAGCAACATCGTGGCACTGCTGCGCGACATCACGCAAAGCGGAACTGCCGTGGTGATGTCTACACACAACCTCTCACTGCTTAGCAAGTATCCCGGCATCGTTTACCGCTGCGACGAAGGGAAAATGAAAGAGGTTACCAACGAATATAGCAGAATAGAACTCGCTGAAGACGAGGAATAAATAGAATACGGACAATTACTTTTAGTTTACATGGGTATGAAAGTGATGAAATTTGGAGGCACTTCTGTTGGCTCTCCTGAACGCATGAAGAATGTGGTGTCGCTCATAACCGCTTCGGGCGAACCTACTTTTGTCGTGCTTTCGGCCATGTCGGGCACAACCAACGCGCTTGTTGAAGTGGCCGACTACCTTTACAAGAAAAATCCCGAAGGGGCGAACGAAGTTATCAACAAGTTGGAGAAACAATACTCGAAACATGTTCACGAACTGCTTTCCACTCCCGAATATAGGGAAAAGACACGCACATTTCTCACTGATGAATTTAACTT
>CAJPTO010000022.1 GCA_905373605.1 uncultured Prevotella sp. | reverse complement strand
CCGCGCACCATTTCTTCGTTAAAATACGATAAAGGCGAGTATTGTTTCGTCTTTTTGCCATCGGTTACTTTCCAACGTGTTGACACAAAATAGTTGTTGTCGCCCGTATATTGAGCCTCTTGCGAGATGTTCAATCCTATGGGTAAGCCCTGATAACGCACCCACGGTTCGCCGTCGCCTTTCCAGCTAACGAAGTGTTTTCTGCCTTTCGCATCCGTGGTATAGTTCACCTGATCCAAGATGTATTGAGGCACGGCACATGTTTTATCGCCATTGGCTTGTGCATCAAAGAAAGCTTGGATAACCTCCGAGTTGAAGTCGTTTTTGGTGAACATCACAAGCATTCGTGGGTCTTTGTTACGACGCATGAAGTCGATAACGTTCTTGCTGCTCACACCCAGGTTCACATCATTGCCAGTTCCATAAGTGTAGTCCTTACCATCGCTGCCCGTACCCTTGTTATACACATAGTCATCGGCAGTGGTTTGCATCACGTTGGCGTTGTTTGCGCCCACCTCCTCGGCAATTTTCAAAGCCCTAGCCTTGTCTTGATGCAACATGCGCACGGCGATTTTCAGTTTCAGTCCGTTAATGAATTTCGTCCATTTGGCATCGTCTCCATTGTAAGCCAGGTCGTTGTTGCCAATGGAAATCTGCGTAGTGGTTACTTTAAGCTTGGCCAAATCGTCGTCCAGTTCTTTCAGCCATTGGTCGAAAAGCTTTGCTTGCGTGTCATAGTTTGGCGTTAGCGTGCCGTCTTGCCTTGCCTGTGCAGCCTCAGAATAGGGCATAGAGCCGAACATGTCTGTGTCGAAGAGCCCCATGTACACCGACAGGGCGTTGGACATGGCTTGCAGATGGGTGTATTGTGCAGCCTTATCGGCTGTCATTTTAGAGAGTACGTCGTTTATTTCGTTCTCGTAACGCTTAACATTTATTACCTGCGAGCCCACTCCGCCCAGTTCGGCAATTTGGTTAAAGAGGTCGCCGTAGCTGCCCGAAGGTGTATATGCCTGTACGAATTTGGAGGTGTAGGCCCCATCGTAGTACCAAAGCAGATAGTCGAACGGCTGATATTCCACCTGTTCTTGCGTGAAAAGCAGTATGGGGTCGCCTTTGGTTACGTCTGCCGGATTGGTGTTTATCTCGGCAAACTTGCTGTCGCTGCATCCCACGGTGAGGGATATGCACGCCGCACACGCACCTATGGCCAGCGACTTGATGTTGAAAATATTCTGTTTCATGATGAGAATGCTTTTAGAAAGTGGCGTTTAGGGTGAAGAGATAGCTAGCTGTGTAAGGCATGAACGAACGCATGCGGAACTGTGCCGCCCCTGTTCCACGCACCGATTCGGGGTTTTCGTGGTTGGGTGCAGTGTTAAGCAGGTAGGCCAGGTTGCGCCCCGTGAGGCTTAAGGCCAACGTCTTTGCGCCGATGTAGCTGCAAAGTCGGCGGGGAACGTTGTACGATAGGGTTACTTCGCGCAGGGAGATGTAGTTTAGTTTCTTAAACCAGTCGTCGTTGATAACGCCATTGCCCCAGCTATTCATGAAGTAAGTGGCCGATTGCAAGTGTGCCGGCTCAACAAATCCTTTTTCGTAAGCCTGTTGATAGGTCATGCCGCTGACGTCTTGCTTGGTTCCATCGGGCGCAGTAACCACTGTTCCTTGGTCGAAAATCACATCGGGGATGTAACCATCTGTAAATACGCGGTCCTTTATGCTTGGGTCTGTGCGTTTGGTGGTCCATGTCATGCCCGTGCGATACTTCTCTGATGCGCCAGAATAGCCGTAAGCTGTGGCATAACGCGAGTTGTAAGAAGCAACGTAGCCGCCGAAGCGTGCATCGAACAGCACGTACAGGCTAAGGTCTTTCCAGCGCAGGGTGGTGTTAAGCGAGCCAAGGAAGTCGGGCAACATCGAGCCAACCTCTTTAACTGTTCCGCCACGTTTATAATATATCGTGTGGTAAGAGCCGGCATAACCCACAAGTGGCTTGCCTGTTTTCTCATCTGTCTTCATCCACGAGTCGGACATAAGCATGCCATAGTCTGCTCCCACCTTGGCAACAGACGCGATACGATAGTTGCCATAGTCGGCTGCACCGTCCAAGTTGATGTACGAAGCCACGTCGGGACTAAGTTCCACAATCTTATTCCTATTGCGGGTGTAGGTTAGGTTCAAGTCCCATTGCCAGTCGCCGCTTTTAATGGGTGTGGTGTTAAGGGCAATTTCCAAGCCCGAGTTTTGTATGTTACCCGCATTAATGAGCTTTTGCTTCACGCCCGAAGGCCAAGGCACGTCGATAGTCATTATCTGATCGCGGGTGTTCTC
This sequence comes from uncultured Prevotella sp., assembly GCA_905373605.1. Lineage (GTDB taxonomy): Bacteria > Bacteroidota > Bacteroidia > Bacteroidales > Bacteroidaceae > Prevotella. Next base: position 20,805 of record CAJPTO010000022.1, on the reverse strand, counting down.
TTTATAATAGGTGAGGTCTAGGCCTAGCCTGCTGTCCAGGAAACGCCAGTCGAGGCCCACTTCCCAAGCATTCTTACGCTCGGGTTTCAGGTTGGTGGCTTTCATCTTGTCGGGAATTTTCATGCCAAACACCTTTTGGTCGCCGCGTTGATAGTTGGCAAGTTCGTAGCCCGAGTTGATGGAATAGGGAGAAGTGTCGTTACCCACTTGCGCCCACGAGCCACGCACCTTGGCAAACGTCACCCATCGAGGTAGCTTGTCTTTGAAAGTCTCGGTGATAATCCACGAACCCGACACGGAGGGGTAGAAGTAGGAGAAGTTACCCGTGCCATAGGTGTAGACAAGCGTCGACGCCCAGTCGTTACGACCTGTTACATCGAGGAACAATTGGTTTTTCCAGCTTGCACCCACCATGAAGATGGTAGACACGATGCGCTTGGTGTTGTGCTTATAGCTATCTACATTGGGTTGCAGCTTAGAGTTCTTGATGAAATATTGGTTAGGTACAATCAGTCCGCCATTGGTGCTTTCGGCATGATATTGCGCATGTTGGTTGAAATATTCTTCGCGAAGAAATCCGTGCACTTCCCAATCGTCGTTTATTTGGTAGTTGGCATTGGCTGCAAGGTAGAGGTTTTCTTGCGTTGTCTCTGTGTGCGACAGGCCATAACTGCCGCCTTCGTTGGCATATCCGCTGCCTGGATTTTTCGATTCGCCGTTAACGGCATAATAGTTTAACGAACCGCCAGCCGACAATTGCAGCCAAGGCAGTGCTTGTACGTTGAGGTTTAGCACGGGGCGGAACACGGTTTCGGTTTGTTTATAATCGTTTTCGAAGATGCTCCACCACAACCCGCGGCCAGGAACGGCGCGATATTGGTCGCCATACTTGGCATCGGCCAGCCCGCCATGTTCGCCTTTATAGAGGTGGCGATAACGCTTAACGTCGTATTCGCGTGGGAAAGTGCCTGTTGCGAATAGCTCGCCGATGTTTCTGGGTGCGTTTCGCGGTTGCGACTGGGTGAAGTTAACGTTAAAGTCCACGGTAACGATGTCGCCCACCTTTTGCGAAGCCTTTCCTAAGAACGAGAATCGGTTGAAAGTGTTGCGCGGCGTAGTGCCCTTGTTATACTTGTACGAGGCCGAAGCGTAGAATTGTGTGCGCTCGTTGCCGCCTTGCAGCGAGATGTTGGTGTTGGTGTTTACACCTGTGTCGTAGGCATCTTTGTAGTTGTTCTTGAATATTCGGGCCGGACCCATCGTTCCATCGTATTGTTCGAACTGCTTTCCCTCGGCCCAAGCGATGTCTGGACCCCAAGCGGAGCCGGCATATTGTTCGATAAACGAGTATTCGCCCTTGCTGTTCTTTGCAAAAGTCGACATGTTGTCGGCTCATTTGGTGCCGGTTTTCGCGAACTCGTCGCCATATTCCACCGCGCCTGGGAACAAGCCCTCCATATATCGGTTTTGCAAGTCGGGCGAACGGTACACCGTTTCTATTCCCACTGTTTGCGAGAAGCGCACGCTAACGCCCTTACCAGCGCGTCCGCTTTTTGTGGTAATCACCACTGCGCCGTTCAGTCCGCGCGAACCATAGAGTGCGGTTGCGGCTGCACCTTTCAGCACACTCACACTTTCGAAGTCGTCTGGGTTCAAATTCTTCAGCTGATTGCCGTAATCGTTGATGCTACTGTCCCAGTCGGCGTCGCCCGAACGGCTTGTGGCGTTGTCAAGTATCACGCCGTCTATCACAAAGATGGGCTGGTTGTTGGCACTGAGCGTTGAAGCTCCCCTTATTTGTATCTTGGTTGAACCGAACATTCCGCCGTCCGACTGGCTAATCTCCACGCCGGCCACCTTACCTTGCAGTGCCGTGACGGGCGAAACGGTGTTGGCGCGTTCCAGTTCGTCGCTCTTCACTTCGGTAACTGCGTATCCCAGGGCTTTGGTTTCGCGTTTGATGCCCAGGGCCGTCACCACCACTTCGTTCAGCGCTGTGGCATCGTCCTCAAAGTCCACGTCCACTTGCTGCCGCCCGTTCACGGCCACAGTCTTGGCCTTAAAGCCAAGGTACGAGAACGTGAGCGAGGCTTGCGGTGAACATTCGATGGTGTAATGGCCGTCAATGTTGGTAACGGTGCCCGTGCGTGTGCCTTGCACCATTACCGAAGCACCGATGACGGGTTCGCCCGTTGGGTCTTTCACGGTTCCACTCACCGTGATATTCTGCGCATACATTGCGCTGGCCACCATCCATATCAATGCGGCCAAGCACATTCGCCAAAAGGCGTGCGGCTTTTTCTGCTTTTCGTCCATTTCAGTCATGTTTAAAGATTAATGTATATAGTTAATTCAATTTAGGCTCTATTTCTGTTGACTTGTTTACAAACTTATCTGTTGATGGGTTGTTTAGTTGATGAGTTGATGAGTTGATAAGTTGATGAGTTTATTAGTTGATGAGTTGATAAGTTGATGAGTTGATAAGGCTGTTCGCCGCTTAGCAACGAGGCATTTGGGCTAACTGCTATAAGTGAAAGGATGAAAGGGATGAAAAGGTGAAAGAATGGCTAACACCATTTAAAGGTGAAAAGGTGAAAAGGTGAAAGAATGGCTAATGCCCACAGGACATTTGGCTTTACTCCTCTGTCTTACCTCATCCGTCTTATCTCTTCAATCTTACATCTAACATCTTAGCTTCATATTCAGGCAGTTGTTATTCGCTGACAAATTTAACAAAAAAGGATATTACTTGCAAAAAAAAACAGAAACAAATTGTTGTAAAATAGTTGTTTTACGAAAAAAAAGAGTAAAACAGCCATTTTGTTGGGGTAAGAAGGTGGGTAAACTTCGGTGGCGTAACAAGATATGGAGGCTATAATACCAAAATAACCTTGGTTTTTCTTTCCATTTTTTAGTAAGCAGGCCCATTTTGCTTTCAACTTTCGCTGATCTGCAAACAGGTCAACCACTAAGCGGTATTCTACTCAATCGTCATTCCATACGCCAGTTTCTGGATAAGGAACAACTCCTTATCGCGACAAAGGACTTCACAAAAGATGCTGTTCCTTATCACGAACTGGCGTAAATAAACCCTCACGCGGTGGGGAAGTTGAGCGCGGAGGCGTCAATGACCTTGTATAAACAGGGAACAACGCTGCGTCTTGAGGAAACGAAGCACGCTGTGTTCAGCAATCCCAGAAACATGAAGTGACTTTTAAAGCGGTAGTTCTCGTATGCTCGAAGTGCTGAGTTCTGCCCTTACTCGCGCCAAACGTAGCCTCCGCGCCCACCTTCTTCACCGCGTGAGGATTGTTTGCGTTGTATGGATGTGCTTCACTCGTTCTGTTTAGAAATCCAATTTCACTTGGCAATGACCCGACACACGCACCCTTCTTTGCATTGATGGTATATGGTGAGTGCTTATTGGCATCCTACAAATGAGAAGGCTCTTCGCGCGCGCGTATATAATAGAGGTGTGACTCTTTTTAACGATAATCTACTTTGATGAAAAAACTTTACATAAGGTGTGCTATTCACAGCACTGTTCTAGAACTTTTCTAGGGCATTAACCATGCAAATGCATCATTTTCTCTTGTTTCGGGAAGTTCTTTTGGGTGAAATTCTGAGGGTGCATGTGGCATTTTGCATCATTTAGGTTCTCCAGATTGTCGGCTACACCCATTTTCTCGTCCACCATTTAGCTCCCTTTGTACACCATTTTCATCACTTAACGCATGTTATGTGTGCATCCACTGCCCACTTACTTCTTCGTGATTTTACCTTAAGTGTCTGTAAACAAGTAGGTCTCGACCTAGCCAGCCAGTAAAAAGCATCATTTAACAAAGCTATTTCTATGAGATTGCAGTGCTATCTCTATCGAAAAGCACTGCTTTATGCCGCATTTTGCAAGGCATTTCGATAGGAAATGTCATCGCAAACCATAAAACAGTGGTGTCCGTCTGTGCAAAACACCCCATTTCCTACACATCTACCTCGCACGAGAATGGATTATTTGCGGGCGAGTGGGCTGTTGGTGATGTTCGAGGCCACTCTTTGTGTTAAAATATATGCTGAATGTTATACATTTTCCCTCCTTCCCCCTCTTGCAAACTGCGTTGGAAATCTGCTGAAGTTATCTTGACTTTTAATGTATGATAGTCGGCATTTAGAATTCATCGTTACGCCAACTATCGTGGTTGGCGAAATAGCTCCTCATGACAATAGGTATTTTCACGAGAGGGATTATGCCTTAAGCCATGTCAACATCAGATAGTGTGAGATTTGGATGCGTTCTTAGGTAACAAATCGCGGATACGAATTGTAAGTGGAAAGTAAGAATAGGTCAAGACGACTTCACGATATGTGTGATACAGCACCTTGCCACTCGTCGAAATGACCGGACGCACTTACAGTCCTTGACGCATCATCAAACGCATGCAGAGTGGCGGAGAACACAGAGATAAGCCACATAATGGCTTAAAATGATTAGGCGCAATGCTTGGATGCCTGGAGAGCGAGGGGCGTGTGTGTTCGCGAAACAACGAAATTGAGGCTTTTTATTTCTGCGCGTTCTCGGCGCATGCCATCTTCTACACGTGCTTGTGGCGGAATAATCTCTGCGCTCTCTGCGTGAGAACTGTCCCCAAACGCTAGCCGGCAAGTAATCTCTAAAACCATTTCTTCTTGGCTATAAAACTCGCTTCGCGTTTCTTGTATTGCCGAGAACATCATGCTCTGCTCCCTCAAGGCGTAATGTCGTGTCTTGTTTATCTAGGCTTGTTGAGGCCACCGTGTTCTCCTTTCCTCTGCGTGAGGATTTGTTAACGCCATGTTGTGCACATGTTACATCCTTCTAAGAGCTGTTTCCCAAAAGCATTTTTAATTGGCTATAGTGCCAGCCTTCGTTTTGAACAGGGACGTAATGTAAACCGCGAAACCATCGAAAACGCATCCTACGCTCCCAATCGAAGCCAATTTTTGTGATGAAGTATTAATGCTGGTCGTGCAACCTAAAATCGCCTTGAAAGGCTGTTTGCGGTCGCACATTGTCAACTTGTATGCAAAATCGCCGTTTGGACGTTAAGTTGTAAGCCGCTATTGGCTTTGTGCCTACATTGAGGTGGAAGAATGCTTTACATCTGCCATAAATTATAAGACAATTCTCGCCATGCCGAAACCCTATTTTTGTTGCCAAAACAAGAAAAACGTCTTTTTTTGTAAAATAAAGTCGCTTTTGTTTCGTTAGCTGTGATATAATAAGTACATTTGCAGAACGAACCTTCTAAACAAGAATATGTATGGCACAATTATCTGACAGACTAAACCGGCTCTCACCCTCGGCTACACTCGCTATGTCGCAAAAGAGTGGGGAAATGAAAGCACAGGGAATCGACGTTATCAACCTCAGTGTTGGTGAACCTGACTTCAATACGCCCGACCATATCAAGGATGCGGCGAAGAAGGCTGTGGATGAAAACTACTCGCGCTACTCGCCCGTGCCTGGTTATCCTGAACTGAGAAAGGCCATTGTGGCCAAGCTGATGAAGGAAAACAACTTGGAGTACGGCCTGGACGAGGTGCTGGTGTCCAACGGAGCCAAGCAATGCGTGTGCAACGCTGTGATGGCTTTGGTGAACAACGGCGACGAGGTGATTGTGCCCACGCCCTATTGGGTGAGCTATCCGCAGATGGTGAAGCTGGCTGGTGGTACACCCGTGTATGTCAATGCCGGCTTTGACCAAAACTTCAAGATGACTCCGCAACAACTGGAGGCTGCCATCACGCCCAAAACAAAGATGCTCATCCTCTGTTCGCCCAGCAATCCCACGGGCAGCGTATATTCTAAAGAGGAACTGAAGGCCTTGGCTGAGGTGGTGAGACACCACGACGACCTCTATGTGCTGGCCGATGAGATTTACGAACACATTAATTATGTGGGCCGCCACGAGAGCATCGCACAGTTTGATGGCATGAAAGAACGCTGCATCATCGTCAACGGCGTGTCGAAAGCCTACGCCATGACGGGCTGGCGCATTGGCTACATGGCCGCTCCCGAATGGATAATAAAAGGATGCAACAAGCTGCAAGGACAATACACCAGCGGCCCTTGCTCGGTAAGTCAGAAGGCTGCCGAGGCTGCTTACACGCTCGACCAAGGTTGTGTGGAAGACATGCGGCTGGCTTTTGAACGAAGAAGAAACCTGGTGGTGAAGCTGGCAAAGGAAATTCCCGGACTGGAGGTGAATGTTCCCGAGGGTGCTTTCTACCTCTTCCCCAAGTGCAGCAGCTTCTTCGGCAAGCACACCGACGGGTGTGCTATCAACAATGCCACCGACCTGGCCATGTACCTCTTGGAAGTGGCACATGTGGCAACGGTTTCGGGTGATGCTTTCGGCGACCCGGAGTGCATAAGGCTAAGTTATGCCACCAGCGATGACAATCTTCGCGAGTCGATGCGCAGAATTAAAGATGCATTGGGTAAGCTTGTATAATATTAAGAAACGTGACAAAAAGCAGTTTTTTTCGCTTCTAATGGTACGTTTATGTTCTTAAACAGGCAGGTTGGTAACTTTTAGCCGTTAAAACTTCTTAATTATGTTTCATTTCATACATTAATGATTATCTTTGCGTGGCCATTAAGGACAAAGCCCGGCAACAAATCAGCATTTGGACGAACGTCTCATACTATAAGGAACAAAATCAACTTAAAAAATTATGGCAACACAGAAAACAGCCAGCCCTGCTAAAAAGTCTCAGGGCTTTCAAGGAATTAGAGCAGCATTTTGGGTAATCGTTTGCTGCTTCATCATCGCCGCTTGCTTCTTCAAGTTCTACTTGGGCAGCCCCGTTCACTTCCAAGGTGGTGACAACGAGGGACACCCATTGGACATTTGGGGAACAATCTACAAAGGTGGTCTTGTGGTTCCTGTTATTCAGACTTTGCTTCTCACCGTGCTCGCACTCTCTGTAGAGCGCTGGTTGGCTTTGCGCACCGCTTTCGGTACGGGTCCGCTCACCAAGTTTGTGCCTAGCATCAAAGCTGCCCTCAATGCAAAGGACTTCGACCGCGCACAACAGCTTTGCGACAAGCAAAAGGGTTCGGTAGCCAATGTCGTTTCGGCTTCGCTCAATGCTTACAAGGCTATGGAAAATGTACACGGCATCAAGCTTTCGCAGAAGATTGCTAAAATCCAGCAGGCTCACGAAGAGGCAACACAACTCGAAATGCCTACGCTGCAGATGAACCTTCCCATCCTCGCAACCCTCGTAACGCTGGGTACACTTACCGGTCTTCTTGGTACGGTAACGGGTATGATCAAGTCGTTCCAGGCTCTTGCTGCTGGTGGCGGTGGCGACTCGCTCGCTCTTTCTGCTGGTATTTCTGAGGCCCTTATCAACACGGCCTTTGGTATCACCACTTCGTGGTTCGCAGTTATCTCTTACGGTTTCTTCACCAACAAGATCGATAAGCTGACCTACGCACTCGATGAGGTTGGTTATTCAATCGCTCAGACCTACGAAGCCAACCACACAGACGAAGCTTAATTTTTTGCTAACCCTTTAAATATTTATCACTATGGGTAAAGTAAAAATTAAGAAAAAGTCCACTTGGATCGACATGACCCCGATGAGCGACGTCATGGTGCTCCTTCTAACGTTCTTCATGTTGACATCAACATTCGTTAAGAACGAACCCGTGAAGGTGGTTACCCCTGGCTCGGTGTCGGAGATTAAAGTGCCCGAGAAGAGTGTGCTGAATATCCTCGTCGACAAGACGGGAAAGATATTCATGAGTATGGACAACCAAAACGACACGCAGGCTGTGCTCGAAGGCATGAGTGCACTTTATGGCATGAAGTTCACACCGCAACAGGTGGCGAAATTCAAGAAAGATGCCATGTGGGGAACCCCCATGAACACCATTTCCGACTACCTCTCGCAGTCGGAAACCGAAATGGCACAGACACTGAAGAACTATGGCATTCCTACCGACAGCATTGACGGTAAGGAAAGCGAGTTCCAACTCTGGGTGAAACAGGCACGCGAGGTGAACCCCGACGTGAAGATTGCCATCAAGGCCGACGAAAAAACACCCTATGCGCTGGTTAAGAAGGTGATGTCCGAACTCCAAGACATGAGCGAAAACCGTTACTATCTCATTACATCGTATAAAAAGGTGGAGGATTAAAGAATGGCAGAATTAGTTGAACAAGGAAAAGGCGGCGGAAAACAAAAGAAAAAAGATGTCCGCGTCGACTTCACCCCTATGGTGGACATGATGATGCTTCTTATCACATTCTTCATGCTCTGTACATCTTTGGCTAAACCGCAGACGATGGAGTTGAGTATGCCTAGTAACGATAAGAATATCCAAGACGATGATAAGACGGTTACGAAGGCTTCGCAGACCATAACGATCTATGTGGCCGGTAATAACAAGATTTATCACGTTGATGGTTTGCCCAACTACGACGACCCGTCTACAATGAAAGAAACCACCTGGGGCTCGAAAGGCATCAGGAGTATACTCATCAACCACGAAACGGAAGACGGTACGGTGCCTGTTAGGCAAATCATGGCTGCTAAAGCCAAGCTCGATAAGAAGAAATTGGAAAACCCAAAATTCACGCAGGCTGAATACGACAAGGAATTGTCCAAACTCAAGGCCGGTGAAGTGGATGGGCAGAAAATACCTACGCTGACCATCATCATCAAGGCTACCGACAAAGCTTCTTACAAGAACTTGGTAGACGTTCTCGACGAAATGCAAATTTGCAGTATAGGTAAGTACGTTATCGACAAAATCAACCCCCAAGACAGCGAACTGCTGAAGAAAAAGGGCGTTGAATAGGCGATTGACTAATGTTTAATTAAGAAAGGAGAAACTATGTCAAAGATTGATTTGGTTGATGGCGCGTGGGTTGATCTCGTGTTTGAAGGTAAGAACCAAGCGTATGGTGCGTATAAGCTACGTAAGGGCACCACCAAACGCAACATCCTCGCCATGATCTCTATCCTTGCTGCTGCAGTGCTGGTGTTCTCGTTTGTCGCTATCAAAAGCGTAATCGAGGCTAACCGAGGAAAGGTGGACCAGACACAGGTTACGGAACTCTCTACGCTGAACCAACCTAAGAAAAAGGCAGAGGTGAAGCAGAAACCAAAGGTGAACACTGAACCTGAAAAGGTGATTGAACGCGTTAAGAGCTCGGTGAAGTTCACCGCGCCCGTTATTAAACGCGACGACCAGGTGAAGCCTGAGGAGGAAATGAAATCGCAAGAAGAAATCATGACCAGCAAAACGGCTATCGGTGCCCTTGACGTGAAGGGTAACGACGACGCTGCTGGAGAGGTTCTCAGAATCAAGGAAGCTGTGGCACAGCCAGAACCTAAACCCGAAGTGGAAACAAAAATCTTCGAGGTGGTTGAGCAGATGCCACAATTCCCTGGCGGTGATGCCGCGTTGATGAAATTCTTGCAGGAGAACGTGAAGTATCCTGTCGTTGCACAAGAAAACGGCGTGCAAGGACGTGTCGTTATCTCATTCGTTGTTGAGCGCGACGGCTCAATTACCGACGTGAAGGTGGCTCGTTCTGTTGACCCCTCTCTCGACCGCGAGGCTGCTCGTGTTGTGAAGAGCATGCCCAACTGGATTCCTGGTAAGCAAAATGGTTCGGCTGTACGTGTTAAGTACAACGTTCCCGTTTCATTCAGACTGCAATAGCATTCTATGAGAAAGAACATCACATCTTACGCTATCGTAGGATTAGCATTGTGTGGCCTGCTTCTTGCCGCTTGCTCTCAAGGCAAGCGCAAGAACGGGCGCACCGACACTTATTCGTCAGGGGTGATTAGCTTCGCCTCTGACGAAAGTTTTAGTCCCATCATCGACGAAGAACGCGAGGTCTTCCAGTCGGTCTATCCCAAAGCTACGGTAAATCCCATTTACACCACCGAGGGTGAGGGCATCACCATGCTGCTCAAGGATAGCGTGAACCTTGTAATCACTAGTCGTGAACTGAAGAAGAAAGAGTACCAAAGCCTTTACGACAAGCAGTTCAGGCCACAAACCATCAAGCTGGCTTACGACGGCTTGGCACTCATCGTTAACAAGAGCAATGTCGACACTTGCATCTCTGTGAAAGACTTTGCAAGGGTGCTTCGCGGTGAGGCGAAGAATTGGAGCGACATCTTCCCTGGTTCTAAGCGGGGTACCATCACGGTGGTTTTCGACAACAAACGGTCTAGCACCGTGCACTTCGCCGAAGACTCCATACTTGGCGGAAAACCCATCACCAACCCGAATGTCGTTGCGACAAACAAAACGGCTGAGGTGATTGACTACGTTGAGAAAACGCCCAATGCCATTGGCATCATCGGTAGCAACTGGCTCAACGACAAACGAGATAGCACCAATCTCACCTTCAACAAGAATATTCGTGTAATGTCGGTAAGCAGAAAGGATAAAGGCACACCCGCCAATAGCTGGAAACCTTACCAATATTATATATATAACGGCAATTATCCGTTGATACGCACCATCTACGCACTTCTCAACGACCCCTATCAAGGGCTGCCGTGGGGCTTTGCGCAGTTCATAGCATCACCCAAAGGGCAACTTGTCATCCTCAAGTCGGGGCTCCTGCCCGTGCAAGGTAACATAACCATAAGGGATGTTAATGTCAAACAATAGATAAACCAATTATCAGTTTCCATCATCTCAATGGTTTACAACATAACCATAAGGGATGTTAATGTCAAACAATAGATAAACCAATTATCAGTTTCCATCATCTCAGTGGTTTACAACATAACCATAAGGGATGTTAATGTTAATCAACAGATAAAACAATTGTCGGTTTCTATCGTCTAAGTGGTATAGGCGTGCTTATGTTTGGCTCATGCCAGCTTCAACGCACGCCTTGCATTGCCTAAACGCATATGCGACATCATCATTTGCGCACTATATAAAAGAGGTGTTGCCAAATTGGTGGGTGTTGCAATAGGAAGACGAAGGCTTATTGCCAGCCAGGCATAGCCAAATCATTACAGGCAGATCCTAAAAGTTGCCTTTGCTGAGTTTTTACCTTTATGCTGAACAGCTTTCCTTTACGATTAAAGGGCATAGTTGCTATGTCACAGTAAGCGTGAGTGAAAGATTTCAGGAAAGAGGGAATAGGCAGCAAAGAGCAAGGTAAAGATGATAAAGGATCTTTGAGCAGGGCTTATAGCACCAGCCTGCAATCGTTAGAAATGAGTAACTGCAAACGCCGAAGGCTTTGCTTTTCATGCTAAGAGTATTACAAAGAACGTAGGATTATGAAAACAGTTAAATATCTTTTACTTGGCGCGTTGTTGGTAGGAACAACCGCGCCGCTCATGGCGCAAGACAATAAGTCTACTATCGACGCCATCACTAAAGTAATTATGGCCAACCCCGCCGCGGCTAAAGACCAGGTTAAGGAAGTGTTCAAGAAGAATAAGAAGAACGCCGAGGTGTTGGCTGGTATCGGACGTGCCTATTTCGAGGCTAAGGACACGGCGAATGCCAAGCATTATGCCGAACTGGCCATCAAGGCGAACAAGAACTACGGTCAAGGCTACATTCTCTTAGGCGACATTGAGGTGCTTAACGATGATGGCGGAGCCGCTGCTGCGTGGTACCAGCAAGCCATTTACTTCGACCCGAAGAACCCCGAAGGCTATTTTAAGTATGCCAACATCTATCGCGGACGTAGTCCCGAGGAGGCTGTGGCTAAGCTTAACGACCTTCGCACGCAGCGTCCCGACGTGGCTGTTGATGCGCTTGCCGGACGTATTCTCTATGCTTCCAACCGAATGGAGCAAAGTTTGCAGTACTATGACAAGGTGACAGACAAAAGCAAACTCGAGGATGTGGACATCACCAACTATGCCACCGAGGCGTGGATGCTGCAAAAGCGCGACAAGAGTTTGGAAATGGCTCTCTACGGATTGTCGCGCAATCCCCGCAAGGCCGCTTGGAACCGCTTGGCTTTCTACAACCTCACCGACATGGAACGTACGGCAGAGGCTCTGAAGTATGCAGATGCCTTGTTCAACGCCTCCGACAGCTCTAAGTTTACGGGCTTCGACTACACCTATTACGGCACGGCTCTGAAGAACGACAAGCAATACGACAAAGCCATTGAGATGTTTAACAAGGCAATGGAAGAGAACAAGGGCAACGACGAACTGGTGAACAGCAACCGCAAAGCCCTCTCCGACCTCTATCTGGCTAAGGAAGACTTTGACAAGGCTACAGCCCTTTATGAGGAATATCTGCAACATACCACAAAGTCTACTGCTAGCGACATGGCCGGACTGGCTACCATCTACATGAACATGGCCGCTTCGCAAACAGGAGAGCAGCAAAAAGCTTCGTTCAAAAAGGCCGATGATGTGTATGCTCGACTGGGAGAGAAGTTCCCTGCCAACATCGATTACGCCAACTTCATGCGCGCACGCATCAATTCAAACCTCGACCCAGAAACGAAAGAGGGCTTGGCTAAGCCGTTCTACGAGGCGCTCGTCACTTCTTTGGCTAGCAAGACCGACCGCGACAAGGCCGACAATGCACGTCTGACAGAGGCCTATCGTTACCTGGGCTATTACTACTTGGTGAAGAATGATAAGGCCACCGCTGATGGGTATTGGAAGAAAGTGTTGGAAATAGACCCCGAGAACGAAACTGCCAAGCAGGCTTTGGGTATCAAGTAAGCACCACATTTCATTGATACTTCTCAACGTAGATTTATATTTGGGGCTGACTCTAATAAGTTGCGGTGCGGTATCCTTAGCTTTTAGCCGAATGGCCTTTGTTTGCGAATGAATGACTTTCGTGAGCAATAAGACAGAAAGCGTAAGCGAGAACTGGCAGAAAAAGTAACAAAACAGCAATGAGCAAAAGAACAATAAAAAGGACTTTTGCTCAGAAAATTCAGAGCCAGCTGTTACAATCATTCATCTGGGTGTGCCGCATTGTGTGGCACACCCTCTTTGTTTCGCCATAGTCCACTCCGCGTTCGCTTCTGTGAAAAGGTCGATGCTGCAATGAGACCCTTTCAGAAATACCTTCAGCTTACTGCCACAACAAGGCTTTTGCCAAAACAATTTCATGTTACTTTGTCAACAAACAAACCACGCCTATGCAATCAAGAACCTCTTTCTTCATCTTGTTCCTATTCGTTTTCGGCGTTTCTTGCGCCCAAGAAGCGAAGAACCCTAGCGACAGCCTGTCAATTGATTCGCTCTTTCGCGAGCTCCCCGAATTGATAGTGAAGGGCGAACGCCCCACCGTTAAGCAGGAGCGCGGAAAGCTTGTTTACGACATGCCGTTGCTCTTGCAGCAAATTCCTGCCGACAACGCTTACGAAGCCCTCACCAACTTGCCCGGCATCACCGCCGCAGACGGTTCTCTTAGCGTGGCAGGCTCGAGCATAACGCTCATCATCAACGGTAAGGCAACCACCCTTAGTCAAGCTCAAGCCATAGAGAAACTTAAGAACATGCCAGCTTCGCGACTGGCCAAAGCCGAACTGATGCTCGCTGCTCCTGCCCAATATCATGTTCGTGGGGCGGCCATCAACATCATCACCAAGGACTTTGGCGGACAACATCACACCTCGGGCCAGCTGCAAGCCACCCTCAACCAGTCGAAATACACGCGTGGATACGGGCAAGGAAACCTTACCTATGCCAACAACCACCTTACGCTCGACTTGAACTATGCCTTTTCGGCTGGTAAAAGCTATGCAGAAGCTGAACATTACGCCCAACATCCGCTTAACGGAACGCGCGTACCCTACAACGACAAAACAAGTAACACGAGTAAAGGAACATCGCACGACCTCTCTATAGACCTAGGCTACAGCTTTTCCGATAAACACCGCGTGGAACTAACCTACCTCATCGATGCAAACTATCTTGACAGCCGAAACGCCACCACGGGTAGCAGCTTGTCTGCGCAAAGCAGCGAGGGACACAACCTCTTGCACAACATCGGCTTGAATTATGCCTTGCCTTTCAACCTGAAACTTCAAGCAAACTACACCTATTATAGTTCGCCACGCAACCAAAATCTTGATGGCCAAATGGGAACAACCCAACGTGTTGTGGCTGCCCAGAGCCGACAAAACATCCGCAAATGGAACTTTACAGCCGACCAAACACACAACCTGCCACGGGGATGGCAATTAAGTTATGGCCTGGAATGGCAAACAGCACGCAACAACAGCTACCAAACCACGCGCAACAACGCAGGCACCATCATGCCCGAAGCAACCAGCGAGGTGGACATCAACGAGCGAACGTTCAATCTATACATGGGCTTAGGAAAGCAGATTGGCGACAAACTAAGCCTTGAGGCCACCTTGGCACTCGAGAACTACCACACACCGCAATGGAACGACTGGCGAGTTTACCCCACGTTCAACGCTGTATGGCAAGCCAACGACCGCCACACCCTCAACTTTTCCTTCAATTCTGGCTCCACCTATCCCAGCTATTGGAGCACGATGAACCAGATTTATTATTCTTCGACCTATTCCGAGATATGGGGAAATCCCTTGCTTCGTCCCTCCAAAGACTACAACGCCTCCCTTTCTTGGCTCATCAACCGGCGTTACACCATTGTGGCCTTTGCTCGTTTCTGCACCGATTTTACCGTTCAGCTTCCCTATCAGCCAAGCGACCGCATGGCCGTTGTGATGCAAGAAGTAAATTTCAATCATCGCAACACGTTCGGTTTGCAGGCTATGGCGCGTTTACGGCTAGGTTCGTGGCTCAATGGTAACGCCTACGTCACGGGCATGTACATGAACGACAAGAACAATCATTTCTTCGACTTACCTTTTAATCGCCGCCGCTTCACCGTTCGTGCAGGTGGCAATGCCTCGGCGTTGTTGAGCAAAAGTCCCAACCTTCGTTTCGTTATCAATCCCACATTCCAGTCGCGCGCCTTGCAAGGCGTGTACGACATCGATGGCCTTTTCTCGCTAAACGCCTCGTTGCGGTGGGCATCGGCCAACGGTAAATGGAACGCAATATTGTCTGGACACAACATAACCAACCGCAAGTACCTGCCACGTTCCACCTACGGCAACCAAGATTTCGGCATGCGCGTGGCCAACGACTGGCCAACAGTCGCATTGAGCATTATCTATAAGTTTGGTAATTATAAGGAAAGGCAGAAAAAGGAAGTGGACACTTCACGACTAAGGAAGTGACTTGCAGCCATGCTTGTGCTTAATACATCCTTTTCTCTGGGGAAGTTTCCAGGAGTTTAGGGCATAAACGAACAAGCGTCGTTCATTTATGATCTTTTAGCCAGGCAATTCTCTTATTGCTAAAATCACAGATATTGATAAATTGTCGAACTTACGCTGTGCCTAGCTGCATTTACTCGCCAACCAAAATATTGGCAGAGCCACTAAACGTGGCCCCTACCTAGTTAGCGTGAGGGGATGCTAAGCCAAAGGGCTTGGCCTTTTACTTTGATGTTCATGATGTTTTGTTGAAATGGCGGCATCGGCACGACAAGCACAATACAAAAAAGGAGTTGTCACCGCAAGGTGACAACTCCTCGTTCGTGTCGGGATTACTGGACTCGAACCAGCGACCTCGCGCCCCCCAGACGTGTGCGCTACCAACTGCGCTAAATCCCGAACGTTGCCTTTAAAGCGAGTGCAAAGGTAGGCAATAAATTGTTAATGGCAAAATTTTATTGCTTTTTTTTCGAGATAAAGGCGAAAATATCATTTTTTTGTCTTATTTTTGTGGTGTCGCAACGCACAATGCCCCTCGTTGATGTGGGCTGTGCCGAGCCAACAATGTATTCCCACTAATTTACCCTGCAATGAAACAGCGTTTTGTATCACATCTTATATTGGCTGCGGCTCTTGTCGCACCTCTTGCGTGCAGAGATAGGTTCGAAGAAGAAACCTACAAACCCAAGCCTGTTGAGGCAAGGAAGACAAGCCTCCTGCCCGTTGTGTTTCATGTTTTCTATGCCGACGAAAACGATGCCACGCAAAAAGTGCCGGCAGAACGCCTGAAGCAGGTTCTCAACAATGTAAACAAGCTGTATGAAGGTGCTTTCAGCGGGGCTGAAACCACGGATGTTATGTTCGGGCTTGTAGCTCAAGACGCGTCGGGACAATGGCGTAGCAGCACGAATGTCAATTATGTTAAGGTGGATAAAGACGACTATCCCATCGACCCATACGAACTGATGAACGACAAAACGGGCAAGTGGAAAAAACACATGTGGGACCCAAATAAGTATGTCAACGTCTACGTCTATCATTTCAAACAGGTTAAGACGGATGCAATCACGCTTGGCATCAGCCACATGGCCGTTTCCTCAAGGGGCAATCACGAGCTGGAGGGGCTACAGGTTGTAGCTGCCAAAAATCTAACAAAAGACAATTTGCCGACACCTTTCTGTGTTTCGGTGAACAGCCTGTATGTCAACAACTAGTCAAATCGCTATAACGATTGGCCCAACCTGCACGGCATCAGCATTGACGCTTTCGACTTCAACGTAACCCTTGCGCACGAACTGGGGCATTACATTGGCCTTTTCCATACCTTTGGCGAAGAGAATGGTAAATCCATCGATGGTTTGAAGGACACTGATTATTGTAAAGACACGCCAACTTATAACAAGGTGGCCTACGACAGGTTCTTAGTGGATTACTTCCGAACACACAACGCGGGTAATGCAAGACTCGACGACGTGCTGAAACGCACCGACAGCGAAGGCAAGACATTTGTTTCCAGCAATATCATGGACTATGCCTTTACCCTTGGCCACGCTTTCACCAAGAACCAAACAGAGCGCATGGTGCATGTGCTTAATTATAGTCCGCTGATCCCTGAAACGGGTAGGCGAACCCGTGCAGTCAAGACGCGCGTTGCGCCAAAAGGCATTGTCGACATCAAGTTTGTTGTGGTGGAGTAGGGGGATGATTGCGCGCAACATGCATTGTTGCGCCGTAGGTAAGGTGCATGGTGCGATGTCTTTCTTGGGTTTGGTTGTGTTCTTTACCAGTTTTGGCAAACGTCTGTGCCTACAGGCATCCGCCGCGCATGTGCCATGTAACGACTTTTAGGGCTGTTCCGGATGGTGAAATCCCTTGAAAGCAAGGCTCACCCTAAGTGGTCATGCCAGCAATGCGGTGGGTGGCGTTGGGGGTAGACACACGATGGCGATCAGTTTCCTTTTTTTATTTCATGCTTTTTTGTGTACGTGCTAAGTGCGACTAACCTCTTGCTTTTTTTATAGCCAAGAAGCAATGGTTTTAGAGAATACATGTTAGCCAGCGTTTGGGGTTAATTCTCGCGCAGAGGCGCGGAGGAACCAGAACTCTTTCTTTGTGCGAGTGGCACGGAGAACACAATATTCTTTGAGAGCACCGAGAAAGAATTCCGCCGTTTATTAGTTGACTGGTTAACAAGTTGATGAGTTGATGAGTTGACAAGTTTACAAGTTGGCAAGTTAACAAGGCATTTGGTTTAGCGATAAACGTTCTTTTCTCGTTCCTCGAAAAGTGCGTTTTGCCTTTCCACTTCGCTAAAGCCCCGTTCCGGCGATTTTCAATTCTCGCCATGACAATGTTCAAGCAAGCTTGGCATTGCCCATTTGGTTAACGAAAACATTCATTTCTTTGGTTGCAAAGTGAGCATGGCCCTCCTCTCTCCGCGTCCTCTAAGTGTAGCGTCTTCTACCTTAAACTGAGATGGGGCTGTTCTCTGTGTCCTCTGTGTCCTCTGCAACTCTGCGCCTTTGCGTGAGTTTGATAGTGCATCAAGCTCTGTAAGTCTATTCCAAGTCCAATTCCTTTTCACTGTAACCACCAGCATGGGCAAACAATTATAGAAAGCTTTGATGCGTTGCTCTACAATTTCAATGCTGATTTGCCATGACTTATGCCACTTCTGGATAAGAATAACAAAGCGTTTTGAGCAGAGGTTAGGCGTAGAACGTGGTATTTCGCAACAACTAGCGAATGGCGATGGTTGGCCTTGCAATTGTTTTCCCTCCCGAACTTTCATCCTCTTGCAGGCCTTGTTCACTTTCGTTGGCCGCCCTCGTCAGCACAATCTCTTACCCCGGCCAACGAATTTCGTGCGTTGCAGACGTATGTTCAGTTATGTTTTAGCAGGAAGATGGGTGTCTGGCATATGCCGTACACGTGTCCGGCATAAGGTGTACACGTGTCTGGCATAAGGCGTACACGTGTACGGCATATGCCAGACACCCATCATTTGTTTGATTTCATGTTGGTATGTCTTCATTGTAGATGCTTTGGCGCACGGCTTTGAGAGAAGTGTTTCTTCAAAAGCTGCTTGGGTGGCACAGGGAATTGTGCCCGTTTGGGATGTGAACACCTCGTTGCGCCAACAGCCGCTAAGCACCAGATTGCGGAATGGGCACTCACCACGCTTAAGCATAGGTTAAAACATCTTGGATTAATAAAAGTTAAAAGCTATGTTCCATCCAACCAGTAATTGCCCATTTCTTCGTACCTTTGCAGGATAAAACTCGTTAGGAAGTCTTGGTTTTCCTAATTGGGATAACAAATCGGTCGAATACAGCAATAATAGATTTAGATAGAACAAAGTATGAAACAGAAGAAATGGTTTATGTTGGTGGCCTTTGCCGCCCTCTTGGCTGCCTGCGGCGGCAGGGGTAACATGAAGATGGGCGACAACGAATATCCTGTAATGACAGTTGGCGCACAAGGCACCGAACTGCAAACCACCTATCCCGCCTCGATAAAGGGCGTGCAAGATGTGGAGATAAGGCCCAAGGTGTCGGGCTTCATCACCAAGCTTTTGGTGCACGAGGGGCAAGTGGTGAAGGCAGGGCAACTGCTCTTCGTGATAGACAACACCACGTATCAAGCGCAAGTTCGCCAAGCGCAGGCTGCACTTAGCTCGGCAAAGGCGCAACTGAACACCACAAAACTGACGTTCGACAACAACAAGAAGCTTTTCGAACGCAGCGTTATCGGTTCTTACGAACTGCAAACAGCTCAAAACAACTATGAAAATGCTCGTGCTGCAGTGGCTCAAGCACAGGCCGCGCTGGCATCGGCCAAAGACATGTTGAGCTTTTGCTTTGTGAAAAGCCCGGCTACAGGCATCGTTGGCAGCCTGCCTTTCAAGGTGGGCGCACTGGTTAGCGCACAGAGTGTTGAGCCGCTTACCACTGTTTCGAACGCCGCAACCATCGAAGTGTATTTCTCAATGAACGAAAAAGACGTGCTGGACATGTCGAAACGTGCCGGAAGCACACATGCCGCCATCAGCGATTACCCCGAAGTGAAGTTGCAATTGGCCGACGGCACACTGTATGCCCACCCCGGAAAGGTGGTGAAGATGAGCGGCGTTATCAACCAAAGCACGGGCGCAGTGTCGCTCATCGCACGCTTCCCCAACCCCGAACACCTACTTAAAAGTGGCGCTTCGGGCACCATCATTGTACCACGCGTTAGCAACAACAGCCTGGTTATACCCCAAAGCGCAACCACCGAGATACAAGACAAGGTGTTTGTGTACAAGCTGGGTGCCGAAAACCGCGTGCATTACACCGAGATTACCGTAGACCCGCAAAACGATGGCACCAATTATGTGGTGACTGGCGGACTGAAAGCAGGCGACAAGATTGTTACACGCGGACTAACCACGCTGACTGATACCATGAAGATTGTGCCCCTTACCGAGCAACAATATCTTAAGAAGGTGTCGGACGCCGCTAAACTGGGCAAAAACCAAAACGACACCAAGGGATTTATAGACATGATGAAGAAGTAGGACGTTTTCTGTGAGCCAATGATCAAGGCATCAAGCTTGATTGATGCGCATTGCCTTGGCCAGGAAACGCACTTTTGAGATACAACGAAAGAATGATTGTTTTAAGTTTCTAAGTTTTTAGGAGATTGGTTCTTGAGTTTTCGTTCTCTGAAACCGCGATTGTGCTGCTTCGTTTACTCACCATTAAGGGTGGTGTAGATGTTGGCCTATGGCAGAGTTGCCTTGTTTCTCTGCACTACACGTTCGCGCGCCGAGGACAATCAAGCCAATCTCGAAATCAATGTTCGCAGGCAATGCTCACCATGCACGCTAAGCCTCGGTGCGAGTGGAAGGCATAACATATATATAAGGTGTGATTTGCCTTCAGCTCCCTGCACGAAAAGGAAAAAGCTTACCAACTTACGAACTCAACAAACAGCATATGACATTTACAAGATTCATACAACGCCCGGTGCTCTCCACGGTTATCTCCGTGTTCCTTGTGTTGCTGGGCCTCATAGGCATCGTGTCGCTGCCCATCGCGCAGTATCCCGACATTGCTCCGCCCACGATTTCGGTGATGGCCAACTATCAAGGAGCCGATGCACAAACGGTGCTCAACTCCGTTGTGGTGCCTCTTGAAGAGAGCATCAACGGTGTGGAGAACATGACTTACATGGAAAGTACCGCCACAAACGACGGTATGGCCATGCTTACCATCTACTTTAAGCAAGGTGTGAACGCCGACATGGCTGCCGTGAACGTGCAAAACCGCGTGTCGCAGGCGCAAGCATTGCTCCCTGCCGAGGTTACGCAGGTGGGTGTCACCACGCAGAAACGGCAGACGAGTAACGTCATCATGTACAGCATCACGAGTACCGATGGCCGTTACGATGCCAAGTTCATCACCAACTTCAATGAAATCAACATCACGCCTTCCATTAAGCGTGTGCAGGGTGTGGGTAACGTGCAGTCGTTCAGCTCCAGTAC